>CALDSK010000155.1 GCA_937911865.1 uncultured Synechococcus sp. | reverse complement strand
AAAAAGGTGGACACATGTCCGACTTTTCCGCTCTGCATAAAAAGGTGGACACATGTCCGACTTTTCCACTCTGCATAAAAAGGTGGACACATGTCCGACTTTTCTACTCTGTGCAAAAAGGTGGACACATGTCCGACTTTTCTGTGCTCGACTAGATGACGAGATATGCCTGATTTTATTTCTCAGACGATTTTTCTTCTATTACAGCGTCAAGCAGGTTCAGTATGTGTGGTAATTGCTCCCTGAGTTCTTGACTAGCAGAGCTATTTTGATCAGGCTGTTCCTGCCAAGACTCTAAAGATTTCTTAGCCTTCTTCAAAAAAAGGTGGACAGATGTCCGACTTTTTTGGGAGTCGCTATGTAAGTAGCGTTGAATAGTTCGCCTATTCTTTCCAACTACAGTACTTAGAGCTGGCATCAAGACTTTATCGCCTTTCTTTGGTCGTCCTTTCACGTCTTTATATCCAGCTGCAATTAAACGCTCCGCAATCCCTCTTACTTCTGCTGGAGTGTAGTCGCGTCGGTATTCGTTTTCTGCAACTTCTACCTGGAGTGCTCTATCAGGTTCCTTTTCGGCCACAAACGGCATAATTCGTACTGGAATGGAGCTGTTCGGAAAATGCTTCTCAAAGGTCTCTGGTTCTGTTTTTAGCAGTAAGGCGATCGCAGCTAAACGATGACCTCCTGCAAGTAAAACCTTTGATTGATCTACTGCTAGAGGCTCGATCAATCCCAGTGTAGAGATAGACTCTTTTAAGCTCTCAACATGCTCTGTATTAAGAGTGCGGGTATTGCTTTTTCTGTTTTTGATGCGTTCCAGCGGCAGCGTATTAAGTTCCCCCCTCTCTTGCTCACGGCGAAGGTTTGCTTCCCTGTCTTTGTCTTGCATCTGCTCGGTAACAGCTGACAAATTTTCTAAGAAATCGACTTTTTTAGATCTTCTTGCCATTGTGCTGCCCGCTGACGACTGTTTCTTCTGCTATCCATCGAGCAATCTGCTCAATATCCTCAATTGATTTTTTGGTTGGGCTATTTCCCATCAAAGGCGTACGCTGTGCTGTAGCCCAAGCCAAGTCAGAATTTTGTCCAACTGAGAGCTGCGGAATTGCTGGATACTTTGCAGACAGCTGCTCCGGTAGCGCTTTGTCAAAGACACGCGATTTATTGATTTGTGTCAGGACGAAGGCGTAGTAATCAGGTCCTGATTGATGACGCTCTTGTCTTCGTTTTATCTCCGCAAGTACGCGCTCTGCTCCGATGATGCCGAGGGGATGAGCATTAGTACATACCAGTGCTATGTCTGCTGCAACTAGTCCAAGCCTCTCTAGATGGTCACTACCAGGTGGGCAGTCAAAAATGATTACCTTGAAGTCGTTTAATGCTTTAACTGCGTAAGACAGTTCTTCTGGATCTGCCATCTCAATATCACGTCCCTGTAATGACGAGCCGCCAGGAAGTACGAAGAGATTCTCAGCAGCTTCTAGTGGTTCGGGAGACTGCTCTAATATCAGTTCGGCAGTGCCTGGCGCTACGGGATCGACGCCCAACACAAATCCAGTATTGCTTTGAGGGTCGAGGTCGATGACCAGTGACTTGAGGCCGTGAAACGAAAAATAGGATGCTAATGAGGCAGCGGTGGTAGTCTTGCCTACGCCTCCCTTTCGACCACAGACGGCAATTTTGAAGAGGCTCATTCTGTGTGCTTACCCGATCTGGCTATGAGTGCAAAAATCATACTGGAAAATTGTAGTTAGGTTTTCTTTGCGCGTACTGTAGTTCGGTTTTAGGAATGACGATTTGGTTTACTTATTCTTCAGCAGGCTTTTGTAGCCCTTTCATCGCAAAATCGAGTTCTACTTCTAGCTGTTCAGCAGTAGGTAAACAGTCACGTAGCTCTGGTGGTAGTTCCTCACGTAGCTTGTAGGTAGAGACGCCGATAGGTGAGTTGATGGAATTCAAGGCAAACTCAGCGATGGTCTTATTTTTGGATTTGCAAAGAACAATCCCGATAGTGGGTTCGTCCCATTCCTCACACAGCATGTCGTTGACAGCGTTGACGTAGAAGTTCATTTTGCCTGCGAATTCAGGCTTGAAGTCCGTTGTCTTCAGGTCAATGACGACGTAGCGTCGAAGTTTGAGATGGTAGAAGAGTAGATCGATAAAGAATTCATTTCCGTCAACTTCTAACCGATATTGGCTACCAACGAAGGCAAATCCTACTCCCAGTTCAAGTAAAAATTCACGAATGTGACTAACCAGAGCTCTTTCTAAATCTCTTTCCTGAGAAGCCTGCTCAAGTTTGAGAAAGCCAAAATTATAAGGATCTTTGAGCAAGTGGTTGCTTAAGTCAGAATCCTTCGGCGGCAGAGTCCTGTCAAAGTTAGTTGCTGCTTCGCCTTGCCTTCCAAGCAAATTAGATTCAATCTGCATTTCGAGGATGTTTCGACTCCAGCCATATTGCATTGTTTGCTGAGCGTACCAAAGCCGTTGCTTCTGATCTTTTAGCTTGTTAATTAGTGACTGATTATGACCCCAGGGAATTTGTGCTATGACTCGTAGCACAATTGCTTCGTCTGAATAAGCCTCGGCTAAGGCCCTCATATATCGAAGGTTCCGAGGTGAGAAGCCCTTTGTATCTGGAAACTCGCGTTTCAAGTCTTTGGAAAGCCGAGTGATTACTTTGCTTCCCCATCCCTCTGTTTTTTCTCGCTGTAAAATTTCCCTACCTAGCTGCCAATAAAGCACGATCAATTCATGATTGACGGCTAGCGCTGCCTTGATCTGCGCTGAGCGGATGCGCTCTTTAAGGTCCGATAGAAATGCGTTGTAGGCATCAGATGATACCAATGGAATTTGACTAGACATAGGATCTTTATTTGTAGTGCCGTGTAGGCATTGGAATGACCTTTTCCGGTATCTCTATATGATTTCGATCTGAGCGATAGTGACCTGACAGATAGCATCAACACTGTAAGTTAAACAGTCTTTGTGTACTGTTTTGAACTCACTGATGAGCGATCGCACCGCCATAGTCCTCATCACTAGCCCTCCCCGACGAGCCGCGTCAACTGCCGCCACGCTAGCGGTGACACCTCATCACGCTTGACGGTCCACAGCCCCGGCCCGACAAAAGGACAAGCCTTCCCCAGCACTCGCACTAGCTGCGCTGCCGTTGCCTTGATAACGCCCTCAGCACCCTGAACAGACGCTTCAGCTGTGACTACCGCCAAGCAATCGCCCGGCAACATCAAGGCCTTACCCTCAACCCGGCGCTCAAGCCGATAAAGCAGCCTACCGTCAGCGTCCGTTGCCTTGCCCGTCACGCGCGTTTGAACGCCGTCTACGTCGCTTCCTGGCTGCTGGACTTTGACGACTGTTCCCATCGCTAGCTCAGCGGCTTCTTTCTGCCCTGCCGATACCGGCTCAGTTCCCTCCTCAGAGGGGGTGCGTGACGGCTTCAAACAATTGCTATCACTACCTGTCATCCACTTGGCTGTTAGTAACTCTGTTAGAGGCTTTTTAGGCCCCTCTCCGGTTCCAGAATCTGCTGGCTCAGCCAACTCCGGCAAAGAAGAATTTTTATCTTCTCCACTACCTGTAGAGAGGCCAACGTTACGAGAACGACTGACCTTCGCCAGAATTAGCTTTCGGTGTTTCTGAAACAACCCCCAGCTGAAGCCAACGCCAAAGAGTTCCTTAGAGACATTCGAGAGCGATTGCCATAGCTTCCTAATGCCAAACTTGCCAACGAGAGCGACCTTGTTCAGCGCTACCATCAATCGTTCTAATGCCTCAGCTGCGACCATGGCATTGTGGTCAGAGCTAGTTTTTGCAGCATACTGCCTGGCGCTCTTAAAGTGGCTCTTAGCCCAGCGATAGGCCCAGTTCTTGCGGGTTAGGTCATGCTTCGACTCGTCACTGGCAAACTGCTCAAACCCGGGCAGCTGTGGCGCAACGGCGACCATCCAGTCACCGAGTGCTGGAATCGTCTTCAAGCCCAGATAGCGATCGCCGAAGTTGACGAGTTCCTTCATCACCTCATTGGACTGTCCAGGCCCCGTCCAGGCGATAGGAGGCAGCGAACTAACCGAAATGCGCTTGGGTCTTGGCAGCGGCTTCTCAGCGAGCACATCGGCCAGTAGCGCCTCATCCTGCCCAGTTTGGCAGTGCTGCCACTGCCGTAAGAAAACGGCCTTGTTGTTGCCAGTACAACGAAAGTCGTCATCGAGGATGAAAGAGCCCTGCTGAAGTGGCAGACGATGACCGTTGTGCTCAGCGTTGAACGCCTTCTTGTTGGGGAACAGCTCACAGATACCCCCGGCTACTCTAACCCCAGCGGTTGTCAGAGCGGCATGAGCGGCGCAGGCGACACCCCAGGAGCTGACGGGTTCCGCCAATGGGAAGTAGATGTGTAGGCCCCCCGAAGCGCTAGAGCGAATCAACAGGTAGCGACAAAGGCCAAGCGCCTCCATCGCGGCCAGGATGGGCTCTATGCCACCGTTGCTGGGATGGAAAGGACTGCCGGTATCGACATCAATCATCAGATAGTTCGTCAGCAGCCCGAAGCGCTTACCGAGGATGATGTCACGTCGATAGTGGGACTCAACGGTACCGAGAACGAGGGGCACCTTCTTGCCAGAGCGATTGACGATAGTAATCCAGCCATCGGTCTGCTTGATGATGGGCGACCAGCTAGGTTGGTCGAGCCAGAGCTGGAAGAAGAAGTGATTTGTCTCACCAGTCCCAGTGTGAGTAGGGGCGTGAGCGTGTTTTGTGTCGAATTGTTGAAAACTTGTCTTAGGCGTAAAGCCCTTGCGAGCATTGGCTTTAGCAGGTTGCTGAGCCCTGCGATTCCTTTGGAAAGCTTCGCCATCGCAGGACTGCTTACGCAGATGCGAGAAATCGGGTACCATAAAGTCAACGTACGGATGCCCGCACGCCTCCATCACCCTGTCGCACTTCGCGCTAAATCAGTGACTGTTACTCCGGCCAAGAAGCTCAGTTACTAGATTTTGAAGGCAACAGGATTTACATCGACTGATAAGACGGTCTGAACCTTGTGTTTAGGCCGTCTTTTTGCGTTTGTTCGTCTGTTTGTTCTTTTTCAGATATTTCCTTCCTTTTTGACTGTTCTACTCATCACGTCTACCCGTTTCCTTTTTGGTCCTGGCCGCAGTTAACGGAGGGTACTTATCAGGAAACTTTTGTCTGATAGCTAGCTCGATTAGAAAGCTTGCTAAGTTTGCTTTCGCACGACCCTCTTCATCAGCCCATTGCTGGAGGTCAGCCGCAAGGCTGTCAGCAAGGGTTACAGAAAAACGATCTGACATTTGGGTCTCTGTGTCTGAGGTCATCTGGATTCTATCCCCTCGCAGGCCAAATCGATCTAGTAACACCAAATAAGATTTTTATTAGATGTTAGTAGAATCTAATTAGATGTTATCATTCTTTTGTGCGATCGCGTTTCGCAACATTTCGACGTAAAGTGCTGCGTTTCGCACAACGGCTTGCCCGTTTATTGCCCAGCTCAAATAAATTCAGAAACGGTTCAGCGAGCGTTGCGAGAACCGCTTTCAAGGAGGCCCTTTCTAGTGCCCGTATCAATGCGTTTTGTCTGCGTTTCAGACGCGGTTCCGGCCACAGCCGTCGAGGTATTGGCAAAATCTGACGATGAGCGCGTGACCCCGTTTCAACTACGGGAATTTGCCGCAATGGTCAGAGGTAAGCCGGTTATCTCAGAAACGCTGCGCACCTGGCGCAAACGTATCGGCGTGCAGGCAGACAGCGAAGGCTTCTACACAATGGACGACCTACGTCTGCTGGGTCGCTACCTCGAAGCGCTGGCCGCCGGTCGCACGACCAATCAATTTCTCAATCAGGAGTATGGAGACCATGCCGAAGACCGATCCGCGTAAAGTCCCAACTGAAAAAGCATCCACAACCCCAAAGCCACAGGCGCTAGAGACCGCCAGTGCCGTTCAGTCAGAGGTCGTTGCCGTTACGCAGCAGCTGGCTAGTGACGTTAGCGCCGACGCTTACGCCATCGGCCAGCAGAGCGCCGAGTACGTGAACCAGCAAGCGTTCAGCGCGTTCCTGACAGGCTTCAACGAGGGGGCGGCGAAAGCAGAAAGCCCTTTCTCACAGCTGCGCCAACAGCTCTCAGCGTCGAAGCCGCGACCGATCCGCCTGCTGTCAGCGCCTGGTTCGACGAATACGGCACTGCCCGGCAGCTGCCCCGCGTCCGAGTAGTTGTCGTGCCAACCATCTGGCAGAAAGCGAGTGCCCTACTGCTGGCCATCGGCTGCATCCTACTTGCGCTCAACCTAATCGTCACCGTCCTCAGCCAGTCCTCGGCCTGTACGCGGCAGTCCTCGGGTTGTCCTCGGCCCGTTGCATTGTCCTCGGCTGAAGCACCCATCAGATAACGTCTACACCGCCATGTTCGCGGCAGTCCGCGAACACCCACCCCGGAGAAACCGCTATGTTTATCCGCCTTATTCTTCTACTCGGTCTGAGCGCCGTGCTGTTCGGCAGCGGCACCTACACCGGCTGGCGAGCGGCCCGTTGGCTAGACCCAGTGCTCGACGCTAGAGACCGCAGCGCCGCCGTCAGCCGCACGGTAGGAGGCTGGTTCGATGCCGAATAAACGCGACCTGAACCAAGAACTATTCGGCACCGTCACCACCCGAGACGCTGCTGCTACCCCAACCGTCAACCGGGAAGTCAGCCTAAGCGAACTCGCCGACCTCTCAGAACTGACCGAAGAACAGGCGAAAGTCAGAGTCAAGGTGACACACCTGGCCACTCAGGTTGATGCCCTGAGCGATGGCCTCGGCCACAGCGAACGCCGCGTAGACAAACTCAAGGATGCGCTCAGAGGCGCTGTCAGCCAGGTGGAACGGCTATCGAGCGCTGACGACCTGCACAGTCAGCAGCTAGGCGAGCTGGGCGACAGCCTGCGCGGCCTCGAAGGCCAGCTCGAAGCGCATCAGAACGCCCTGGCCTTCCTGCGCAACAGCGACGGCCAGCAGCAGCAAACGATTGAACGCCTGAAGCAGTCCCGCATCACGCTGACCCACATCCTGCTGTTCGGCATCCTGCTATGCGCAGGCAGTGCGATCGCCCTGGACGTAGACAAAGCCTTTAACTTCCACGAGCGCCTCAACCAGCTAGAACATCGCCTGTATCCGTAAGTCACTACTAACCCAACAATCAGAAGAACACCCATGGCCTTTCTACTTGCCCAACGCCTAGAGAACCAGCTAACGACCAAAAGCCGACTGACCGACGACAGCTACAACCCGAGCAACCTAGAGAACCTACAGCTACCGCCCGGCGTTGAACTACCCACCGACTGGCTGAGCTTCGACGAGCAGAGCGCCGACCAGTTTATCGATGAGATGACCGAAGCAGCCGAAAAGCGATCGCAGGGTATTCGAGCTGCTGATAGTGCGATCGCCCTGTTGAAAATCGACACCGACCTAGTGAAGCGAATGAAGAAGCTGATCGAACTGGCCGCCAAGAACGAGATAGCCCGCGAAGAAGCCTTTGCGCAATTCCAAGAACTGCAGCACAAGCTCAACGTCGTGCGAGCAAAAGCCGGCATTGGCCTAGCGGCGGGTATCGAGAAAGAGAACGTGGGCTTTGCCGCCTACCGCCGCCAGCTGCAGGAGGGCTTGAGGAAAGCCACGAACCTGGCCGCCGGTGGCACGCACGAAGGGGCGCTGTCGCTCAGTAGCAACAACCAGAACCCCATCAAGCTAGTGAGCTAAGGAAACCGCACCACCGCCCTCCCTTGTTCTTATTCCCCGGTGTCTTATGAGTCATCGCATCGCGTCCAAGTTTGGCTACTACTCACTGTCCGGCTTTGCCGGTAGTGCCCTGGTACAGCTAGCCGTTATCTGGCCGCAGACGTGGCTAGCGGTCGCCGCCCTCGGTGCGATCGCCTTTCTGTACTTTGCCTTTCTGCTGGTTTGCATCAGAGGCGTGCTGAAGGGCGCACGGTGGGCTGGGGTGCTGAACTTCAACCTGCTGGGTGTGGATGCCATCGAAAGCACGGCCATCGTGCTGCTGTTTGTTGTGGGAGGACTCTGGACATGTCTGCAAATCCTCTAGTCAGATTGTTTGACGTAGACCTCAACAGCGAGCGCACCCGGGCGATCGTGCGCTTTCTGTTTGGCAGAGCGGGCAGTGCGATCGCCCGCGTCTTCCCAACGAGAGCCGCTGCCTGCTACAGCGGCCTAGTGACTGGCTTCGCGCTCGCATTCGTCCCGATTGCCAAAGAAGCACCGGTACGGCTGACGTTGATCACAACCCTGGCCGGTGCGGGGCTGGTCGCAGTCGCCGCGCATGAGCTAGATGAACTACAAGATGACATCGATGAGGCGAGAACACAGCGCGATCGCGACCGTCAGCTAAGGCTGTTTGCCGATGCCGAAGCGAAGAACAAAGTGACCGAGACGAACCTGCTACGGCATGGCTACGAGCTAGATAAATCACTGCCGCCAGAATTGCAGCAGGCGGTAGCACCGGCCAGTGACGAAGAGAACGCACCAGCACCACCGGCAGATCGCGCCGCCTTCGATGCTGCGATAGCGGCTGCGCAGAACAAACAACAACAGAGCAGCGTAGAACAAGAGCAACAATCAATCGATCTGGCTACAGAAGAAACGACAGCTATTGCAGTCGTGGCTGGCAGCTCAACAACGACGAACTTCACCGCAACGATGAAGCAGATTGCTCAGCGTCTAGTCAGCATGACCGTAGTCGGTGTGCCTGGTGCCGGTAAGGGCATGTTTGTCTCTAACCTGCTGTGCCTGGTGCGGCAGCATCACCCGCAGCTGCATCTGTTTGTGATGGAAGGCAAAGGCGATGCCAAAGAAGCCGGTTACTGGCAGGGCGTCGCCGACGACATTCGCTCGATACAGGGCCTGGACGAAAGCCCGGTCGATATCGTCGCCTGGATCAACGGCTGCTTAGGAGACTTCAAAACCATAGAAGGCCCGAAGCTGCTGATATTCGATGAGGTGACCTACCTGTACAAGGTGTGGCAGGCCACTGATAAAGACGGTTTTGAAGACTACATCCAGTACAAGATTGGGCTGTCATCGATGGGCGACAGCTTGCAGAACTACATCTGGGAGATTGGCCAAGTGAGCAACGCCAAAGACCTGGGCGTGACGGCTGGTATCCGCTCACTGTTCAAGCCGATCGCCATTGTCAGTAACCATGACCGCCGGGCAGCGAACGCGCTGTTGGGTACCAAGTTTGTGCCGCTACCCGAGGAAGGCAAGAAAGCGGTGATGCAGATGTGCGACCTTTCAGGCTGTGGCCGCGCGGTCTACGACTATGTGAAAGACTGCTGGCAACCGATGCCACAGCTGCCAAATCTATCAGGTTTTGATAGAGACACGCGCTCGTTCTTCCAGGAGCCGCCGCCACCGGCAGCATCCCCGCAGTCAGACGTTCGGGCTGACCTGGAGCGATTGCTAGAAGTGGAAGCGCCAGAGCCTGCGAGAGAAGTCACTCGCTTTGGCCTGACCGGTGAGCAGATAAGCGAAGTGCAGAAGCGGCTATCGAGCTTGCAACCGGGTGCGATCTCATCAGTCAAACGTATTCGCGAGAACAGCCGTCTGCTACGTGAGCAGGGTATTACTCAGGCTGACCTGGCTGAGCTGTTCGACTATCTGAGTCAGACCGGTGCAATAGAGTGGCGAGCGAGCGACCGGCGCGGCTTCAGATATCTAGGCGGACTTTAGTAAGGTTGTAAATAAATCAGTTAATTACGACACACAGCCTATACGACTTAGTTTAAGCATGTCTGCTGTGTGGATTGCCTAAACCGGAAATACGGTTGTCTTAAAATGGCATATGCAACACCTTTTCAGGTTGCTACGCTAGTAGTAGCGACAAATTACAGGATTAGTAAAATAAGGAAAAACTAGCCGTTAAGCTAGAAATATCTCTTATTTTCTCTGTTTATCGGCCCCAGGAAGCGCTTGACGTTTGCTGGGGTCGATGCCTTTAAATGAGTATTGTACAAAAGAAATTATTGCTAAAAATCAGAGTTTAACCTGTAATTTGTCGCAGAATTTTAGGTTGACCTTGGCTTGGCGCTTGGTTTCTCGTATCTAAACGTTTTTTGGACTGTTAGGTCCAAGGTTTACCTATGGAAGATAATATGCCTGTTTTGGCAGTCGATGCTCCATCAAGCTCGTATGAATCTCGTGACGTACTTGAATGGGTAGCTAGTCCTTCATTGAAAGAGTTCTCTGAAGCTGGTTTTGGCATCCTTATCCTTGTTCTCGTTATTGTGCTGATTCGCTCACTGACTGCTCTCGTAGAAGCGAGTAGAGGACCCAATAAATAGCCTTGAGGTTGCATCGTTAGTCGATTCCTGCGGCTAACGATGTGAAGTGTACAAATTTTGAGACTGAAACTCAGTCTACTTACAAACCTAGTTTCTGGAGTGGGCCTGCATCCGGCTCTGTACAATGGCACTCAAAATATTACTGGTTGATGATCACGCTTCTATTCTAGCTGGGACGAAACATATTCTTTCTCAGCATTATCCCGGCGCGAAAATTAGTACGGCAACGACATACAAATCTGCTCAGGATATTGAACAAATAGAGACTTTCGATTTGGTAGTTCTAGATTTGTCTATTCCTGTCGATGACGAAAATCCATCCACCACAGGCACAGGGTTACAGCTAGTGTTGTGGTTTTTGCGAACCTATCCATCAATGAACATCGTTGTTCAATCTGCATACTCTAGATCTTTAACTAGAATAAGATCCTTCATAGAGAAGCATCAGGGTGGATTTGTCGTTTCAGACAAATCTCAGTCCTTTTCTCACTTTCTTGAAAAAGTGGAATGGGCATTGAATGGCTGTACTTATCTTTCCCAGGAGATGCGCCCAGTTTCAGAGTTAAAACCTGAGTGGCTTGAGGTTTTAAAGTTGGCATTTCAGGAGGGTCTTCAGGATCAAGCGATTGCTGAGAAGTTAAACGTTTCAACGCGTACGGTAAGACATTACTGGAGTAAGATACAAGACTTTTTAAATATTTTTCCTGAAGAAGGAAAGAATATCAGAATCCAGGCATTTCTACGCGCACGAGATTTAGGATTGATTGAGTAATGATTAGGAGTTTGTTTCGTAGCGTCTAGTAATCAGCGCGATGAAAGCATAGCCTCCATCAATCTCAATATCGCGGAACGAGTCATTTGTGTAAAATGTCGTAAAAAAATATTAATATTTCAACATGGCGATTGCTATTATTCGACATCTCGAACAGCAGATTGCCCAGATAGAGCAGTCTGGCCCGGTTGCGTCAGTGGATGCGCGACTCGATATCTCGACGCATTCCAAGTCGGGCTACGAATACGCCCGCTTGCGCGACGGCGACAGCCTAAAAGCCTGCGGACGAGTCGGCAGTGAAAAATATTTAGAGGTCCTAACCACGCTCCAGCGTCGAGACAAGATCAAGTATCTGCGCAGTGCGATCACCTCACTGAAGAAAGCAAACCAGATTCCCCTCGTGATCGCACTGCCCGCTCAGCCCTCAGCTCCTACTCAGCCGCCACCAGCCGCTCAACCTAAATCCAAGCCCGCAGCCACCCCTCGCAAGAAGAAAGCAGGCCGCAAACAGCTCTACACCCACGTTAAAACCAGACAGGGCACTGTTGTTCACGCCGTCCCCGGCAAAGACGAAAGCGACGCATGGCATACGCCAGCGCTGTGCGGAGCGACCCCACCGCAACGCGACCGAATGGGCTGGGAATTCCCCGAGCATGATGACGGTATCACCTGTGCCAAATGCCGACGCAAGCTGCCCACCAATAGTCAGCGCTACATACCGACCTTTTGACCCAGAGCGCTCGCTAGAGAGGCATCATCATTGCCGAGTCCTAAACCGCAGTCGGGAGTTCTGCCGGAAGCTGTGCGTGTTGCAAAATTCGTTTCTCCATATCCTGCATAGCCGCCTTCGCCAGCGCCTGCCAGTTTTCCTGCGTCAGAATCTCAGCAAGTCTTTTTCGCAGCAGCGCTGGTGGATATTCTGCTCTGGTGCCCTGTTCGTATGCTGTTGCCAACTCTTTAACCCAACTTTCCTGAGCGGTAGCCGCTCGCTGAATATGTTGAAACAGTAGGGTTTGCGCTTCTATGTAAGCTGCTTCAAAGCTGGCCCCCAGTTCCCAGGACACCATCCAATCACGCAGCACCGGAAGGAGCATAGAGAGTACCCTAACCTGCTCCTTCATCTTCCTCATATCCTCGTCCGAGAGCCGCTTTAAAGCGGCTACATAGGGCTGTAATCCATTGCCTGCTTCTACCCAGCCATCGTTATCCATCTCAGTATTCTGCTTAAGCCAGGCCGGATCGTTGAGTTGCGCTATGAGGTCGCTGTAGTGCTCACTATGCTGAGTAGGTAGCTTGTCATCCATGTGTCTAACCGCTCACAGCTGCAAAGTTCCGTACTCGAAGTATACCAATCCATCTTTGTCAGGATCAGGCCCGTAGTTAGGCATCTTCTGCCGCCGATAGAAGCCGTCCGCCCCCGGCAAAGCGTGAAGCCCGACCCGACCGTCAAATCCCAGCTCAGCACTTCTGGTACGTACGAATGCCATCAGCGTACCGCCGATGCCCCTGTAAAAAGGTGGGTTTTCAACGGTTCGCCGATTCCAAGGCGCAGTCGCTAGATACTCAACGTAAACCAGTGGAGTCCGCGAAGAGAGCGGTTCATCGAACTGCGAACGATGCCATTGCGTTTCAATCAGGATGACCCCTTGAGCGAGCGTGTCTACTTCCACCACGTAAGCTTCAAAGCGGTCTTCATTGGTGGTAAGCCGTAGTTTGTACTCCCAATTCCATGCCTTGTCAGGCTCCTGCAAAGCGAGCAGTATTCCCCGCCAAATCGTTTCAATTTGAAAGAGATGCTCTTGGGACATCGTACAGATGAGTCCGGGAACAAGAGCGCCTGCTCCCGTTGTCACTTGAATCGGCAACTGCATCACAGCATCATTTTATGGGCGTCTCGTCATTGTAGGGATATGTGGAATCCTACGCCCCTTCAGTCGAAAACAGTCAGCGTACAAAGTGGCTAAAGCCGATAGGATTTGTATCAGTCCCCTTCAAGCTAGGAGAGCCACACTGATGACTCGCCCCACCCCCAACTGGCAACCGCTGAGTATGCTGCCGACCTTTGTTGAGATGGTTTCAGCGCAGCTCGAAGAAGTGGAAACCCAACGCAGAAGCTTGCGAGAAGCGCAGAAGCAGCCGCATGTGCTCGACGACTATACGGTTGGCCGTGTCCTCAAAGTGTATGGCGAGCAGCAAGAATTCATGTGGGTGTACGAAGCGCAGATAGAACGCTGGCAAAAGGAACCCTTGAGCCAAACACAGCACCAGCAGATCGAGACAATGTCCGAGCAGCTCAAACAGATAAAACCAGGGCTGAAGGAAATCTTGGAGATTGCAGAAGACATCAAAGACAAAACGATTGAATCGGTCCTGGGCAAAAGCGATCTAGAAGTTGCGCTAGATGTCCTCTCAGGTAAGATGCCGCCGGGTTGAACGTGTAAGTTCCGTTACTCGCCTGCCTCTAAAAAGTACAGCTTCAGCTCATCCAAGTCGTTATCCAGCTCCCCTTATGCCGATTGATGATTATGAGATCGCCACTCAGCTGAGCCGCCAGCTAGACGAGAGTGTGCCGTTCAACGTTCGTCCCCGCTCGCCGCTATTGAAGCGAATGCGAGACGAAGGCACTCCAATGTCAGCTGAATGCGACTACATTGTCGATAAAGTGATGTACGGCGGTGATGAAGGCGGTATCTTTTGCGTCATCCAGCCCGGAGAAAAAGATACAACAGTGGTTGGCGCGTCGATAACGCATCTCACCATTGACCCGTCCCATCCCTTAGCCGAGGCGGTGAAAGCCTATCAGCGTAAGCGGACGCATCAGCTACGGCTGCAAGACCAGCGAGGCTTTGCAGCGCTTGCCAGTCAGACAAGCACTGCAAAGAAACGGAAGCGCAGCAGCGGATTTGGTAGGTGACAGAGGCACCGGCCTTGAATATTTAGTCTCTTTGCCAAGGCGCTTTCGCCTCAGTAATCTGTTGTCTGAAATGCAGCCGAAGCGCCGTAGTTGCAGCCGAAGAGATAGCCTCCCAGTCCTGCTCTGATAGAACGGAGCAGAGTACGCTACGCACCTGCGAGCAAATACTATCTGGTATTTCTCTTTTTGTCTGATCAAGTCCAGCGTTGCCTCTAAAGGCGCCATTAACTGTCGCTGCACGTCTTCATAAGGATGCTTAAACTAGAGGTTACTAGGAGGTGTTCAGTGGCAATGAACTGGGAGATACTGAAGACCCGCTATCTTCAGACGAGCCGAACTTCGCAGATGGACAGTCTGAGTCTCAACCTGACCCGGCTTCAAACCCTAGCCGCGAGTGGAGTAGAAGACTCAGTTGCGCATCATCTAGTGAGAGAAAGTCAGTTCTTCATCGAATGGACGGTACCCGTCATCGATTTAGAAACAGACATGACACTAGCGACCGAGCTTCTCTCTCTTCAGCGGCAGCTGAGTCGTTGGAAGCTTAGCTGGGCTGACCTATGGAATAACGAGCCAGAGCGCCAGAAGATAGCAGCTGTCGCGCAGACCTGGTGTGAGCAGCTGCAAGGCCAGGTGAGCGTGATCGCCAGTTGATGAAGGTATGTTGTCAATGCCAGTGCGCTGATAATCTCTACATCAGCCTTTGGTGTGGCCTATCCTTATCACCTCAACGACCTAAGCAGTGGTCTCTGTCAGTGCTAGTTCCAAAGAGGTTGTCATGCCAAAATGACAGCCCTGGAAATGACAGCCGTATCAGTCCACCTCGTTACCTTACTCCTCGCTATTCATACCTATCAGCTCGCAGCTTTTCTGTAACTAGAGTCGACACCTCCCTCTAGAAAAGAAAACTAAGCGCAAACTATCTCTATCTACGGAAAGAACATGAATGATTTTTGTGCTGTTAAAACAAAAGTACTAAGCGAAAGCGCTGGCGATGTGGGGAGCACTCTTTTTTTAGGTAGCACTGTGCTCATAGCGTAGAGGAAAGTACAAGATGATTCCCACTCCAGCGGGAACAGAAGATTTTTTGTGGACATTCAAATCAGGAACTAGGTCAGCTAGGAACGCACTACCCCGATGCGGAGGACTGTGGTTTTCCAAACTGACAAGAGGCTCTGGCCGAGTGCAGATGAGACGTTATCCAAGCGGTTAGGCGGTAGCGTCTGATTGGTAGCCGCTTCGCCAGTATCGCCCATGCCTCTAGCAAACAGGTCGATAGCTATTACCACAGTGAAAAGAGAAGCAGCGGCTACGCTGCTCCTCTTATTCTCTGCTGTGTCATCACGAGCTTGCGGGAGGATGCGCCGCCCTCGGTCAGTCTGATTCTATTGACCGTTTATGCAGCTGCGCATTATCTCTTTTCTGCTGCTAAGAGCTGTCTTTGTGACGATGCTCTGGGCGTTCCCCGGTGGGGTCGGGCTATCCGCTACCAATCAGACGGGCCGTTCAGCCAGGTTCGCTAAGCCGGTGGTGTCTTCCTGCCGTCAGCCCCCACCAGCTAAGCTCATCTAAGGCCTCAGAACCACATCTGATTCCGCTCCTATCCCTAACGCAGCTTCCGGCTAGTTCCACGCATCCACCATGACCCCATGACTGTCGAGTCCAGGGGCGATGAAAACTGAGACTTCTCTGTGAGATCACGCCTACATGCCGCTAAGTTTTCATCGGCGTAGCGCCCCCCTTGACGAGCGATACCTCGCTAACGTTTCTGCCTATTCAGGGCGACTCCCCTGACTAAACCCACCAGAACTTTAACGATGAGTCGCCCTGGATACGGCCAGCGCCGAGCGGTCTTTTTCTAGTGCTAAAAGAACTGCTGACACTGCGGATCGCTCTGCGGCTTGACCCCGTTCAAACACTCCTCGCGATTCGCCTTCTCCAACACCCAGCCCACCTTCTCCTGCTGCCAAGCTAATACTTGTCTAAGTTCGCGGTTCTGCTGAGCCAACTGCCTCGACGAGAGCCCACCCAGAAGCAACACCAGACAAGAAACACCCACTCCCACACCAGCGAGAATCGTCGTCACCCGGTTCTGCTTTTGCATCTGCGCAAGCTGCCTGTCAGCTTGATTCAACCGCTCGCCTACTGCGCTGTCTAAGTTCTTAATCCGATAAGTATTGGCGCTGAGCGTCGATAGAACACTCTCCTGTAAGGACTGCTGCCTACTGCCCGACGTCCTAAAGGTTTGCAACGCCTGTTGCAACAGCTCCGATAGCTGCCGAACAGTCCTAGCATGCGACTGCAGCTGATCAAACGCCAGTCGGTTTTGCTGCGCCCACTGATTCAACTCATCAATAAACTCGTCGAACAACGCCCGCCACTGCTCAGGAGCATCCTCGACTAAAACGGTGAGTAACCCCAAGGCCGCCGCAAAGGCATATAGCTCATCGTTATCATCCAGGTCAAACGCCCTGGCATAGGCTCTGACGCGTAGGATGACCTCACTACTTTGCCCCTTGAGCGCCTGCTCTAATTTCGAGCGGCCCCGCGCATCATCACCGTCCAAGAAATCGTCATAGCTGCTGTTAGGACCAGTCATCATCAAACACCCCCGTACGGTCGAACTCATCGAAGGCCTTGCGCAAGAAAGACTTGACGCGCTGGCGGCTGATCGCACCAAAGTCATCGTGACTCGCCGCCTGCTCGAAGGTGAGAGAAAGCTCATCGATTCTGTCTCTATCAGAGCGGCCCACGAACTTAGGAAACTTGATCAGCTTGACGCCACGACCGCGCATCCGCTGCATCAGCGCTCTGTCCTGCTTGAGCCGGTCCCAGCGCTCAGTCATGCCATAGTTAGCAACAAAGACATGTTGCATAGACTCGCCCCAAAGGTCCAACAGTTTAGAGAACAGGTTGAGCGAATCCAGGCCACAGTCAGAGACAAACCAGCTGACGAACTGAACGTTGCCCTCAGCGGCCACTTCAAACAGCTCGTTGTCATCAATCCACTGCCTGAGTGACGGCATGGCTTGAGCCGGCAGGTTAGCGAGAACGCGCCGACCATCGAGCGCGGCATTGAAGATTTCGTTAGCGGCGTTGTCGTACTTATCGGCTTCAGAAAGGATAGCTCGCTGGCATCCAGTCTTATCGCCATAGATACGCAAGACATCAGCATTGGACCTATCGGCATCGAAGGCAACGAAGTCGAGCTGCCGGTGCAAGTGAAAAGCGATCGCAGTTCTACAGACGAAGGACTTGCCGACGCCGCCCTTCTCGCCGCCGAACAAATGAATATGAGTCATGGCATCGCCCCTTAGAGATCGAACTCATCATCAAGGGCAGTCGTCGGCACAGGCAGTTTTTACGTTTGAGGCTTCGCCAGAGTCTTGTTTTTCTTACCAGTCCCGTTACCGTTACTCTGAGCAGCTTGAGCAGACGCCTCAGCCTCATCAGTGCCAGCATTATCTAAACCGAACAGGTCGCGTTCATTCGGCCTGGTGAGAAAGCCGTCCATCATCCTGAGCAAATCTTCTTTTGGCCAATCGCCATGTTCTACCCTAGCCATGACGGCAGCACCGATGAGAATCTTCCGTCTAGTGTCGCGCTTTTTCTCTAGGGTGCGTTCAGCGGCTTTGGCCTGCTGAATCTGAGCTTTAATCTGCGCCTCCTTCTGAAGCAGCCGTTCGAGTTTAGTGATCATGCGTCATCCCTGATAGGTCTATCTGTAGCGATGGTAGAGACCCAGAAGCACATCTAAGGTTATCGCTGCTATTTCAAAACGACTCATTCGTCCAGGTATCCGAACATCCAGTCCTGCGTATCCTCGATATCCTGAACTTGGCTATCGAGCGATAGCCCGCTCCGCCGTTGCCGTAAGCACATCGGCCTGGCTCCTGCTCAGGAGCCCCGTTCTGGGTGAACTGCCCCAAAGGTGTTCCATTTAGCCGTCATCCCGTCGTTCACCCAGAACGGAAAGGCGCACTTATACATCACTTCGTGATGCGTGCGCTGGGGCTTAGCCCCTAGACCCCACCGGAGTAGCTCCCCTTTTCGATATGGCAATTTACAGTATGCGAATGCAGGTGATCGGTCGCAGCGCTGGACGAAGCGCGACAGCGGCAGCTGCGTATCGCTCAGGTGAGCAGGTGAAAGATGAGCGGACAGGGCAGGTGCATGACTACACCGGCAAGAGCGATATCTATGACAGCGAGATTCTGCTACCAGTGGGAGCGCCGGAGCGGCTGGGTGATCGGACAGTGCTGTGGAATGAAGTCGAGCAGGTCGAAAAGCGGAAGGATGCTCAGTTGTCTCGTGAGGTGATGCTCGCGCTGCCTGCTGAGCTGAACCACTGGCAGAAGCAACGGTTAGCCCGTGAGTATGTGCAGGCGGAATTCGTCAGCGCAGGGATGATTGCTGACATCGGCTACCACGACTTCGATAGTCACAACCCGCATGCGCATATCATGCTGACGATGCGCTCAGTAGGCCGAGAGGGTTTCGGCAAGAAAAGACGTGAGTGGAATAAAAGAGCAGCGATTGCTGCTCACCGTCAGGCCTGGGCTAAACATGCCAATCGGGCATTAGAACGAGCCGGTTATGCAGAACGGATTGACCACCGTAGCTTAGAAGCACAAGGTGTAGAACGAGAGCCACAGATTCATATAGGTGCGAAAGTGATGGAGATGGAAGCGAGGGGGGTTGCAACACAAGTGGGCGCGGAGTCACGTCGCATCAGCAAGGTGAACCGTGAGATTGCCCGGCATCAGAAGAGACGAAAAGACATTCGCACAGAAATTGAAATTGAGCGAGCGTTTGAGCCAACAGCAACGGCATCACCTGAGAGCGTGAGCAGCGAGTTATCGACTAGCCCAGTGTCCAAGCCAGCAGTTGAACAAAGCCGTTCTGTCGCCATGCACTACGAGCCTGAGCCCTTCGCTAGTGGCACTGACAAGCAGAAGTCGGGAGGCGTCTTTGCCGCTGTTGTTAAACATGTAGGCGTTGAGCGTATAGAACGTGCGAAAGCTCAGCTAGCAGACTCTAGAAAGCCAAAGCCGCAAGCTGAGCAACCGCCAAAAGCTCAACCGATCGAACCCGAAGAGCCAGCACCACCCGCCAAGCAACAGCCAGAACAGTCCACACGAAAAGAGCGGCAAAAGCAGCGTCAGAAAAAACGGGTAAAGGAGAAAGACCAGGGAATGAGTCTATGAGAATGATGACAACAAATTCGCCTATAAGTAGAAAGTCTGCTCGCTAATTGTTTAGCTGCAATCAAGAACGGTTAAAGCTTGTAGCCTCAACTGGCACAGACTATGAGTGCTAGCACTGTATCTAAGTTAGAACATGAATAAGAATCCACCTTTTTCCATCGTCAGAACCGCTCTGAACTCCTATCCGAGCTTCTAGTGATGCAAAGCAAGATTCTCATGATATTGAAAGTGCATAGATGGTCACCCAGCAGACAACAGCGCAACAACTAAGAAGCTTGGTAACACTGACAAAGCCAGAGCTACTAGCTCAAGTGCCAGACGACTACAATCGTCGCCAAGCGTTTAACTTTCTACGTCATAGAGCAACTAACTACGATGCGCTGCTAGAGCAGTATCGTCAGCAGTATGGCAACGTGACCCCGAAGAAAAACAAAGCCGCAGTTCAAGGTGCTGCTGACGTGATCATTCAAGCGCTGCGAGATGAGAACATCGAGCTAATTCAAGGTCGAAGCAACACGGCGTTTGCCCGGTTCGCTCGCTCTCTAGCAGGGCTGCTAGGGTTAGACTCAGGCGTAGATCTCGCCATGATCCACGAAGCGACCAAAACGCTGAAGCGTTCCCAGGCGATGTACAAGTCGTGGAACGAGCGCTATCGCCGCCAGCGCGACCTGGTACTAAGGGCGATAGAAGCTGCCAGCCCGGAAGTGCGCGCTCAGGTGAAGGCAATCTACAAAGCGAATTCAGGCGCGAAGCTAGACGCACTAGAGAAGCGTTTCAATGGCTAAGAAAAAGAAGAAGACATCTACCGAGCAGGCTATCAGAATCAAGCAGATGAAGCTGATAGCGATCAAGCAAGAATGCTACGCCATCTCGGGTGCAGCTACAACACCTGTACTCAAAAAGCAGTATCCGACGCTATCGAAGAACCGGGACTTTAGAACGCGGAAAGCATGGGAGTATGTACTGAAGCGTCTGCGTCAGGATGGTGAGTGGTTGGGTATCAAAGTCACAGAGCTAGAATCGTTGGCTAAAGAGCCGCGCGGTGCTAAGACGGGCCAGCAGAAAGCACTCACCTTTTCGCCGCAACGGGTAGCGATGGATCAAGCTGCTGAAAACGATGACTGACTTACTGAACCTACCCTCTATCAGCGCGATCTACCGAGTCTGGCACCGTGACAGAGTCGTCTACGTTGGTCAGACTAAGAACCTGAAGCAGCGGTGGCAACAGCACCATATATTGCCGAAGCTGTTAGGACACTACGGTATGGATTGGCGATTGGACTGGATAGAAATCAACGAGGCTAATCTGACTCGTGCTGAGGCATTTTCGTACCGGCATTTTAGGCCAGTACTGAACCAGAAAGACCCTTCTGAGCAGCTTGGCTTGTAGTCATAATCATTAAAGCTAGGAATAAAGGATTCGTCGGCCTCTATCCCGCTTTGCTTGATCCTCTATCGTAATAGCACTTTCAGGCTGCCAAGAATGGTTTTCCAGAAGAAGCCTGTTAGTACATATGGCGCAAAACGAACCAAAGTTCCTTTTGTTTTATCCATGGAGTCAACAGGTAACTTGCTAAATAGCGGCTGCGACATGCAGCTTAGACCATATGAAACAACGATCATACTGATTAGGGAAAGATCGGTTTTTTCTCCAAAGGGATTGAAGTGAATTCCAACTGCAACAGATGTAACAATCAGGAGTTGATCTATCAAAGATGAAGACAAGAATAAGAATCCATTTGGTGGTATCCATTCGGTTTTCTGGCCCATTAGAAGCGACCATGTCAGATATCCACATGTGCCATCAGCACGGACCTTATAGCGCTTCTGAAATGCCTTGA
>CALDSK010000154.1 GCA_937911865.1 uncultured Synechococcus sp. | reverse complement strand
GTAATCTCACCCGTCAGGACAGTTGTAATTTCTGAAAGCACCACACAGCGAGTGTTCTTATTCCGAACTCCGTAGGGCTCTGCCCTTCCCGAAGGGTATTCAGAATCCGCATTCTGCTATGGAATGCACCCTACGTGAATTCTGGCTCAACCCCCAGTTCGTGAAAGATAAAGGCATAAGTATCCGCCGTTTCCTCGATGCCCTTGGTCAAGCTGCTCGCTCCGTGCCCTGACTTCACCCCAATGCGAATTAGGGTGGGTCGATCGCCACTGTGACGCGCTTGCAAGGTCGCCGCATATTTAAAGGAATGGGCCGGTACCACGCGATCGTCATGATCAGCCGTGACAATCAACGTCGCTGGATAGGGGACATCATTGCGAATGTTATGCAGTGGTGAATAGTCGTAGAGATAGCCAAAATCCCTTTCATTATCGCTGTTGCCATATTCAGCGCTCCAGTTCCAGCCAATCGTGAACTTGTGGAATCGCAACATATCCATTACGCCCACGCCAGGCAGCCCGACTCGAAAGAGGTCAGGTCGCATATTCATCACTGCGCCCATCAGCAAGCCACCGTTTGATCGCCCCTCAATCGCGAGCTTGTCAGCATTCGTATATCCTTCACGAATCAGATATTCTGCGGCGGCAATGAAGTCCTTAAAGGCCGTGGGACGATTTTCGCGAATGGCGGCTTCATGCCACGTGCGGCCATATTCTCCCCCACCGCGAATGTTGGCGATCGCCAGTAACATTCCCTGTTCTAACAGCGCGATGTAGGATGCCCGAAACGATGGCACTAGGGAAATGTTGAACCCGCCGTAAGCATATAGATAGGTCGGTATGTTCCCGTCAAATTTCAGCCCCTTTTTGTGAATAAGAAACATTGGAATTTGCGTGCCATCTACGCTGGGATAAAACACCTGCCGCGTTTCATACTGGTCAGCGTCAAAGGCAATTTCAGGCGATCGAAAAATGGTGGACTCGCCGGTCGCGATGTCATAGCGATAAATCGTGGGCGGCACCGTGTGTGAGGTAAATACGTAAAATGTAAATTCGTCGTCGGGTTCGCCTTCAAAGCCGCCCACTGTGCCTAAACCCGGCAGTTCAATGGCTTGCTCTAAGGTGCCATCGGGAGCGTAGACGTAGACGCGAGAAGTCACATCCTGCAGATACGTTGTGAAGAGTTTGCCGCCAACCAAACTGACACTGCGCAACGGTTCTGGCTTTTCGGGAATGATGGTTTGCCAGTTTTCTGGAGCCGGATTCTGGGGATCGATGAGGACGAGTTTGCGGTTGGGGGCGTCTTTGTTGGTAATGATGAGGATGCGATCGCCCCAATTATCCACCGTGCTGTAGGTCTCGTCGGTAATCGTCTCGATCAGCGGCGAAAATTCCGTGGCTCCGGCCGCCAAATTTTTCACATACAAAGCGTTGCCCAGCTTGGCCTGACCGCGATCGCTAATGGACAGCAGCAAAAATCTTTCGTCCTCCGTAGCTTCTACAAAATGAAAGCGCAGAGGATGCTCAGGATCTTCGTATACCAACTCATCTACTGACTGGTCGGTGCCCAAACGATGGTAATAAACCTTGTGAAACTCATTGCGTGAAGACAGTTCCGAACCAGTCGCTGGCGCGTCGTATCGCTCGTAAAAGAAGCCGTCACCACACCAAGCGGGGTAAGACACCTTCACCCACTCCAAGGTTTCCGGCAGTAACTCCCCGGTGTCGACATGCAAAATGCGATACTTTTGCCAGTCAGAACTACCCTCCGACAGCCCATACGCTACATATTGACCGCTCTTAGACGGATTAAATGCACTGAGTGTCGTCGTCTGATCGGCTGAAAACGTATTGGGATCGAGCAACAGCCGGGGCTCTCCCGCTAGGCCATCTTGTACATAAACGACGCTTTGTTCCTGCAGGCCATCATTTTTGAAGAAAAAGAAGCGATCGCCCCGTTTTTCAGGGGCTGAGTAGCGAGGATAGTCCATGATTTTCAACAGTCGCTGTTTGATCGCCCCGCGATAAGGAATCTGCGCCAAATATCCGAAAGTCACTTGGTTCTGCGCCTCCACCCAGGCCGCAGTTGCGTCAGAGCGATCGTCCTCTAACCAGCGATAGGGGTCGGACACTGCCGTCCCAAAGTAAGTGTCGACCTGGTCAACTGTGGCCGTTGTTGGATAGTTCAGCTTGGACGGGGCGTCAGACATGGAGCGATTCTCCGCTGGGGCGATCGCCTTTCATTGTGCCTGAGGAATGTTCAACTGAGGCTATTTGCAAAGTTGTTCGAACATACGGTGTCCTCCAGTTTTGCGCGATCGCTCTGCAGTCGACTGCAGCAAAAATTTCGCCTAGGTCCGTAGATATTGACCACTGGATGCACATGCCTGGAGAAGCCAGAGGCTTTGTAATGCAGTGCTTTCACTTGTGGATGTGGCACTTTGAATTTTGCCCATTGTTATACGAGGGCAAACGCCTACAGCGTCTAGCTATGAAGTGTCACTCGGCATTGGCCTAGAAACAGGACCTCTGCGAGCCAATTCGGACATGGCTCTAGCGATAGTAAAAGCTAAAGTCCTGCAAGGCTTTTACTCTTTCAAGATTGAGTCGGTAATGATAGGCCAAACGACGTTGTAGCTGTTGCCGTCGAGTCACGACCTTTTTTTGTTGCGATGCGTCAAAATGCTTCCAAATCGCTGCTATTTGTTGCCAAGCATCACTTTGTTGCGGTCGCCATCCCACCTTAGCCGCCGCCAAACCGATCGCCAGTCCTTCTCCAGCATGAATACCGCGTAATTGTAAATATCGAGCAATTTGATTCCATACGTCTAAAAACTCGTGCTCCTTGCCTCGATCACGAGTAACTGTGAAAAGAGCCTCTCCTAACCAAATGGTGTTAGTAATATCAACGCCTAACTTCTCTGCGATCGCGTTTAAGTGAGGAAGTCTTTCAGGGGTATATTGACTGACGTGCTCAACCAAATCTTCAGTTAGACCTTCTACTCCAGGTTGCCAAACTAAATCAGGAATTTTCACATCAAAACAAGCATCGACATCGACCATGATCGCGGTGTTTGCAAGGGTGAGTGCCGTCTTGAGGGCAAACCGTTTGTCATGGTAACAATGCAGAACTCCCTGTTGCTTAAAGGGTTGCACAACAACGTTCCCTAAGTTCGCAAATGAATCAGGGCGATCAGTCAATATGACTAAACCGTGGCCAGGTGATTTTTCTGCCAGATTCTCCGCCATGCGTTGAGCCAGCGAATGATATCTAGCGCCTAGTGCTAAAGTGCAAAATATATAATCGTCTTGAAGTTTCATCAGCAGTCAAATCTTAAATATTTTACTGGTAGCCTAGGCTCTAAACAAAGATGAGAAATACTGCTTCAGCGACTTGCGAATGGAGTTACGAGACTGTTTACTGTGCTCAAGTAACGGTTGTTTGACCGTTAAAAACCGGTAGTGTTCCCATAGCTCCCGATATGGCCCACCGGTCGTCATGGGCGTGCCTGCCCAATGCAAATAGCGTAGCAGCAGCTCGCCATCATATAGAAGATGCCCTTTTTGTTGAAAATGCGAACTTCCTCCCCAGTTTCCTGGTTCGTTAGGATTGGTCCGCATGATATTAATCCTTTTATCAGTTGTCTTCAGTATCAGGTAATTGAGAATCGGTTGATCAGTGGTTCCAGTTGAGAAATCAAAGTACTCTCGATGGGCTGCACATTCTTTCAAAATAGCCAGCATTTCATCGTAAGAGAAAATATCCTTTTTACTACCCCAAAAACCACTGTTAAATACCTCTTGTAACTCAGCTTCTGAGAATAATCCCTGCTCCTGTACAGTAGGATTAAAGACTTCAGCTATTCCGCGGCCTTTCTGCTGAAAATCACAGCAGCAGAAATCAGCATCATTAAGATAATCGAGACTCTTCTCTATACTTTGAAACAGTAAAATATCTGTATCGATATAAATAAATTCATCTCGCGGCCCAAACCAAACTCCCAACTTTCTCATTTTGTTGGGTAATCGCAAAAAGTCTCTAGGAAATATCTCCGCAATATCCTGAGTTAGTTTCTCCAAAAAGCTCAGGTCTGGGTAAAGCTGAACGTTAAAGTGCTCTCGACAAACAGCTTCAACTTGTTCATGCTCCTCATTAAATGGGAGCATGAATACAGGGATTTCAGGATCATGGATGCGTAGACTACTCAGGAGAGCGATCGCTTGGTCAAATACGCGATCATTGGCAACAATGTAAACACCACGACTCATTAGTTTTCAATCCTCATGGCTTACTTAACTAGACCTATCTTCTTCAAAACTTTTTTCTGAAAACTGGGTGGTACAGGCTTGAGAGAAATCATTTCACCATCTAGTGCAGGGCGTTCACTAGGGTTATCAAGATATCGATAGTGCAAAAACGTTTCTCGGTAAGGAAAATCCACGTTTTCTCCCCCACAAACTCGCGCAAAGACCTTGGAAGAAATACCAATGTAGTGCAAATAAGTGAGTGGTGTCCCCTTATCTAAAACTTGATCACCCATCTCCTGAAAGTGGGGAGATGTCACACAACAGCCAGTCACCTCATCCGTAGATAGATGCTTCGATAAATTACATATTTGGATGCCTAACTTCAAGGTCATATAGTTGACGATGGATTGATCTGGTCCATTGCTATATAAAACATCTGCTTCCTGTTCTAGCTCTTGCAGCAGCCAGTCTAATTGCTCTTGCGTAAACAGACCACGCTTTGATGCATACATGCCAGCACAAAAAATTGACGCTAGCTGCTCAGCAGAAAAGAGCTTTTCTAAAATCGATGAGTCAGTGTTGAAGACATGTGAAATATCTTTGTACTGAAAATCGTAGACAACCCAGTCGAAAGAGTCTAAGTGCTTGAAAATGTTATCAAGATCGCCAACCGCTAAAGTATCTGCATCAAGATAGATGTATCGTTCAAAGGGACCCTCAAAGGCACAAAAGCGCCGATGCATCCCCATACGATTGACCCCTTCAATTCCCTTCGCTTGCCAGTGAGCTATTGCCGTCGGATGGCGCTCCCAAATCTGGGTTGAAAATTTTTCCCATCGATTGATGAGAGACTCATCTTCTAACAGTTCAACATTATTTTTCGAATCAACATACTGACGAGTCTTCTGGAGGCGATCGTCATAAGGAATTACGCAAATAGGGTAGTTTTTTTCAGAATTTTTTCTGATACTATTCACTAGTGCAATTAACTGATCAACAACTACATCATTTGCCAGTATATAAATGCCGTCCGTCATATGTTAAGTCCTCTGAAATTATAGATGTCGAATTCAACAATCGCCTGGACTTTCAATTAGAAGTAGTAAAATTTCGGCTCCCAAAGAGTATTGATAATCAATTTTATTTTACGAATAGATACTTTAGCGTGATAGTAGACTTTATCAATAGCCTTTATGAGTGAAGATTTTCTAGGATATTTTATCTCATGATATCGATCAAAATAGACTTGCATTTCTTCTTTTGTTGACTTACCTTGAGAAATTTTCCAAAGCTCAACTCTATTTTTAAAGAAAGGAAGAACTTTCTCGTAGTCGTAATCAACTGGAACTTCCCAAGCCTGAGCGGCTAATCCTAGAGCCTCACCTTCACCGCCAATACGACCATTCAACTCATAGTACTTTCCCAGTTTTTTCCAGCTATCCAGCATATTAAAAACATTTTTGTGACGAGTTATATATAAACAATATTCCCAGATAAATTTTGCTTCTTCAGGACAAGCATCAACTTTTTCTGCAGTTTTTTCAATCAATTTCCAATGCTTTTCTTTGCGCGAGTTTTCGCTATGAAACCCTTCTCCATAAAGCTGAGTCAACTTAAAACAGCTATAACTTTTGATGCCTTGACCAAAATTTATCGATTTCGGGACATTTCCAGTAATTCTTACATCTGCATCTAAAAATATACAAGCTTCAAATAATTGAAGGGATTTCTTGATTACGTAAGATTTATCAAAATAAGCATGAACACTCTTCGCAGCGTGCTTAAATAAAATGACATTTTTAAAATTCTTGAAATCGGATGGCTTATCAGTGAAAATGATAATATTCTTTTGATCTGAATAATCTGCCAAGTCAATGACTAGATCAGTCGCAAACTTCCGATATTGTTTGCCTAACGCTAACGTGCAAAAACAATAGTTTGAGATTTTCATAAAGTGTAGCTATTTAGAATTATCACACAGCAGGGATTAGAAATTTAAGTTAACTTAACCTTCAATTGATATTTAGGCGTTAAGTGAAATCTCTCTAAAATCTCTTCTAAAATTGGATAACTTCTCCTCAAGTCTTTCTATCAGATGATCTTGAACTATCTCATCACTCAGACAAGGTAATTTGCTACTTGTTAGTCGCTGGAAGTTAGACTTGTTTTCTCTAAGAGAAATAAAACTGGAAACAGTATTTCGAAAGTATCGAAATGGTGTCAGTAAATCATCACCTAAATTTGCTTTGTATTGATTTATATGGACATGTTCTGGTTGATATTCTATTCCAACTGATGAGCACCAATCTGTCCACTTAAATTGATTGATACTGCGATGAGTTACGATAGGAATCCAAGGGACTCTAAGCGCGTCTGCCACAATTGCTCCGTGCATAGCTTCTGTCAGAAGGATCTCAGTTTCAGCAATTCTTTGAAATACATTTTCAACAGGTAGAGTTGGAAGAATATAATCATATCCTAACTCTTGACATACATCTTTTACTTCTCGCCTCATAGTAGTTAAATGAGGCATGAAAGAAAACCTTGTCTTTTTCTTTCTTAAGTTTGATTTGATTAACTTTTTTGTAAGCACGGCTCCGTCAACTATTCCTAAAGCTTCATCAAGCTCTAAACGCCTTGCTGATAGCGGTCCCCTCACACAATAGACCTTACAGGAATCATCCAATGAAAATTGGTTAGTTTTCCCGTATCCCACACCACTGCTAAAAATGATGCGACGTTGAGCTTGTGGAGTTTTAGAAACTAAAACATCATTGAGTAATGTACCAATGCCAATAAAAGCAGTACTTTCATCGTTGTCAAGGATATCTGGTAGAAGCTTGTGCCAAAGCCATACGTTCAGCTCGTCTCCGAAATTAGTCTTTCCGTTCTTAGGTTGCCAGTGATAAAGTTTCATAGAGTTGGCTAATTAGTTCATGAATTTTGTCCACTGCCAAGCAATGCAATCCCATGTTTCTTGGCGGGCATGCTTAGAGAAATCTGGTCGCAATTTATCCAATTCCTCGGGTCTTTCTAAAAGCTCTACGATTTTCTGCGCGAGCTTTATATGTGTGTTGGGATCTTTAATTCCTCCTGGCACAGTTAAGCAATATTTCTTCTCGCTGAGTACAGCGTAATCTGTCGTCACAGGAATGCAGCCAACTAAAGCAGACTCTCTTACCGATATGCAATCGATCTCTTGAAAGGTGCAACCATAATAGTGGATCGCAGATTTTGCTTTTGCCTGCATAAGTTCATCTTGCCCAACTTTGCCATGTTCAAACACACCTGGCTGCTGCATTAACTTCAGCAGTTTCTTCTGCTCTGTTGAGGGATTCTCAGGAAGAGACCATCCATAATAAATATGTAGTTCAGCTTGAGGATAAGCTTGATGAATAGCAGGCCAGCCGTGCTCTAACATTTGTTCTAAACCACGGCTGTAGTTGGAGGCATAGACAATACGATAAGGGTCTTTGGTTATGTTATGGAGTGCTTGGTATGATTTATCGACTCCATTAGGAATAATCTCAATTTTAGAGTCGGGAGTCTCTGAAAAAAAATTTCTATGATATTGAGATTTCACAAAAATTTTGTCATAGTTTTTAAGTTTCCTGAATTCACGCTGCTCAGGAATCAATGTTTCATGTAAGTCTAATAAAACTTTTTGGGCTCGATTAGGAAAATGCATGCGCCAAGGCATCCGCCAAACAATAAGTGTTGAAAACTCATCAAATGGATTAAAGTGATGGTAGTCAACATATTCAACACCTGAAAAGGCTTTAGCTTCGGCACCGCAGTTGTTATAAACAGTTATCTCATATCCTGCTTCTATCCACTGTTTGCTAAGGTGAATAATTGCCAACTGAGAGCCACCAATGCCCGACTTTAAACTTTTAGCTGTCCATTTTTGAGGAGTATTTGGTGGACAAAATATTACGATTGAGTTTACAGGCCACTTCTTGACCTGTAAACGATTTTTTATATTTCTAATTTTCGCTTTTACTTTATTTCTAAGCGTTGAATTCATTTTTTAAGAGTAAGTTAGATAACCTGGAAATTTATTTTCGAATGAAACGTACGTTTCGCGTTACAGATTGTGACTGCCATCTTTCGCTTTTCATAAAAAAGCTGAACCTGAAACCTGTTGAGACAAACCCATTGCTCATAAGCCGGTATGAGAGTCTCCTCAACTAGTCTTTGCCAGCGATTTACTATTTTTTCTGGACTGATGTCTTGTGCTCTCTGATACGAGTTCTCAATGATTCTTTGGCGCAGCTCAGGTTCTCTTTGCAGCTTTTGCAAAGTCTGTAGCAACTCATCAACAGTATCGATCTCAAAGTAGTCTAAGGTTGATTTTCGCTCGGCTTGGTAGGCTGACTCTTTCCCTAGAAATGCTGGAACGCCTGCCCGCCAAGCATTAAAGAGTTTAGAAGCAGGTTTCCAAGAATAATCAGTCTCTGACTTAAATTGTCTGATAGCAACGATTGCGTCAATATCTGAATAGTCAGTCCATTGACTTCGGTCTCTGTTGGTGATCCACTCCAAACCCATGTCTGCTAGTTGCTGTTCCCATGCCTTATCAACTAAAGCTGGCGCAAGGTTAGCTGTGATCCCAAAGTATGCAATTCGTTGAAAATTATCTCCACGGGAAGGGGCTCTTGGAATTAGACCAGGCTGTGGCCAGAGTGGAATGAAGACGCGTCGTCCTGGCAAAACGTATCTATCGTATTTGCTAGACTGAAGATATACATGAGGTAAGTCTACTTCTTTAGAATTTTGAACAATATGTACATGAGCAAAAGGATTAGGGTTGCTGTCGCCTTTAATGCTTACAAGTAGTTGCCGGGGATTGGGTTGATACCCGTAAGGTAATCCTTCTCGATGTGCGATAACGATACCTTCTGTTGGCATCTCTCGAACTAGCTCGCAATGGAAATCGTACTCCTTTAACCACAAATAGGTTTGCATGATCCAAGCGTATTCAGCGGACTTTCCTTTTCGAGAGATTGCTGAAAACTGGTTAATACTGCTTGGTAAAGCTAGCTCATCACTGATTGGAGACAAATAAAAGTAAACTTTCATCATTTAATAAAATTGAAGAAAATCAGCATTTTATAGATTTTGTTGTCCTTGCCTAGGATGCGCCATCAATTGATTATTAGACACTTTGTGCAATACGCATTAGTATGATCACGTTAATTTGCTTGGCTAGGCGCTGAAATCATCTCTGAGCAGAGAGTCTAGCCTCATTGATGATGGCCCTAAACTAATGCAGCTAGCAGTTTCCTCTCAGGAACTGCTAGCACTCCATAATTGCTAGACACTAAAACTGCATGGCTAATGATTAGTCTTTACTAATAGAGTTTACCCATAGAGGCCAGTGAATAACGCTAGAGCGCTAGATGCATATCAGCTAGCTGTGAAAGCTTATGTATTTCTGAAGTTGCCTCATTTGTATTCAACGGGCAATTATACCAAGGTCTATTGGGTGAGTGGCAGAGGTGTAGGGTTTGTCTGATTTGTCTGAAAAACTGGGAAATATGTAGCTGTAAACAACCTTTACTGAGTGTCTCTCGACTCAAAGAGTACTGAAGTGCCTAGCAACATGTTGACAAGCTTTAAGACATACCTGCGAAAAAACTTCCCCTTTGCTGTATCTGTAGGGCAGCGCATAAAAGCTAAGAGGTGGCCTAAAGGTTCAATTGTTTACTACACAGGTAATCGCAAGGATGGACTTACACCTCTAAATCTAAAGAAAGGCACTAGCGGTACAGACAGCGCAGTCATTTATTTATGCCGAGAGTGGGCAAAAGCTGGCAGAGAAGTAACCGTCTATAGTAACTGTGGCGACCACGAGGGCATTTATGAGGGGGTTAATTACATTAACCACTATTGCTTCAACCCTCGAGATAAGTTTGATACCCTTATTATTCTTTCTCATCCTTACCTGTTGAACCTTCCAGTTCGGGCTCGAAAAGTTTGCTGGGATTGGCATGATATTTTAGGTGAAGAAAGAGTCTATCCACGTCATAAGATCGCCCATTTCGACAAGATTTTTGTCAAATCGCAATATCAACGAAATCTGTTACCTGAAATTGCTGATGAAAAGTTCACGATAATTACAAATGGAATTGATAAGAAGTTTACGCAATTTCCCCAGCAAGATAGAGAACCCCTTAAATTGATTTATGCATCTCGTTACTATCGAGGCTTAGAGCAGATGCTGGAATATGGTTGGCCTATCATTAGACGTAGTCTTCCTACGGTGGAACTTCATATTTATCATGGCTGGTCACGTCGAGAGTTGCATATACAGCATGAGCAGTGGCGTAAAAAGATGGAAAACTTATTTCAACAAGATGGAATTTTTGAATATGGTCGAGTTAGTCAGATAAAGCTAATATCTGAAAAGGCTAACGCCAGTATTCATTACTATGCTTGTACCTATCCAGAAATTGACTGTATTTCCATACGTGAGTCAGCAGCTGTTGGATGTGTGCCTGTCACGACTGACTTTGCTGTTTTTAGCGAAAAGAAATATTGTGTGAAAGTTCAAGGAGAACCCAATGCGCGAGAAACGCAAGAGGCAATAGCTTACTGTATTATTGATTTATTGAAAGATCAGTCTAGATTGTCTCAGCTAAGAACGCAGTTCAGCAATTTAGCTATACAAGAAACCTGGGAAAAAAATTCGCAATCTTGGCTTCAAGCATTGGAAAGCGATCTATAGAGACAGTCTAATAATGCCTTTATAAGCTCTCAAAGTTAAATGAGTTGAAAAACTTCTTAAAGCTATCAAAGGCTTTGGCACTCTACTATTCAGAGTCATCAGCGCGAACGGAAATCTTTAAATGAATGTCAATAAGTTTGGCTAGATAAAGTAGTTTTAAATTATTTCATAATTATGAGAATCATTGTTCCTGCCAAGTTTTATGTAGAGGGCGGTATCGAAAGAGTGATTGTTTCCCTTCTTAAAGAGTTTGAAGGGATTATTGAAGGGATTGTCATTCTGCTACCTGAAAAATCCATTGCTACCTTTCAATCATCTCTGCCCAACAGCTCAAAAATAATTTATGAGTCAGCTAGTTGGCCTGGAAGCACAATTGGAACCAAACAAGTTCGGTTGCTTGACTACTTACAGCGGCTTTCTCGTGTACTACATATGCACTTTATCAATGACTGGGCACTAAATAAGTCTCGAGATATCCGGAGTTCAGGACGAATTCGCTTCTTGGCTAAAAAATATAAATGCACGCACTGTTTATACTTTATTTCTAATCGAGTTCCCTTTCCAAGGAAATTAGATATTCCTGTTGCTACTATTTGTCATGATATTTTTTGGCATTTTGCGCCTATGACATACCCGGAAAAGATGCTAAAGGAATATGACGAAAGCCTAAGAGAGTGGCTTGTCAAAGCAGATCAAATAATTACTGTATCGGCTAAAACTCGTCACGATTTACTCACTATCTTTCCAGGTTTTGAATCTAAGGTGCAAGCAATTCCTTCGGCAAGCGATCGACCTGATGCTATTTTGAAAGATAATGATTCATTAAAAAAACTGTTACGTCAAAATAGTCTTCAGATAGGTCAAAAGATAAGCTTTTTCTTTCCTTCATCTTTTAGTCTTTATAAAGATCACTTAACTTTGATGCAAGCCGCTACTCAAATATTTTCTATCAATTCGAAGTTTACGGTGCTGTTGACAGGTAAAGATACAGAGCGCTTGGCCAGTGGCGATTTTGATCTTGCTAAGCAAAAAGGAACCTTTGAGTATCAGGATTACGTTGAACGGTTAAAGCAGCTTCATGCAGAGCACCAGATGAATTGGAGTCATCTGTTCTGGGGCAGTGGTTACTGTGATTTAGCCATGGTTGAAGCGGTATATCAAACCTGTAGTTGTGTTGTTATGCCCTCTCGTTATGAAGGTTTTGGACTCGCAATTGCCGAAGCTATTGTTCGTGGTATTCCAGTAATTGCATCTGATATTGAAGTCTTTCGTGAACAAGTAGAACTTTATCAGTGTGCCGATAGAGTTCAGTTTTTTGAAGCTGGTAATCCTGAGGCGCTCAAAGACTGCCTACAAAGATTTCTGGACAAACCTGTACCGAGACTGAATTCACATGAGGCTTCGCAGCGATTTGATCACTGGACATGGAAAAAGGTAGCTGAGAACTATGTTTCAGTCCTAGCAAGTTTGTCATAATAGATAACTTAATGAATCGCTTTTTCGAGTCTTTCTAAATCCTTCAGCATCTTCTTAAGAGATTCGAACATTTTTTCCGTAATGCTCTCATGTTCGAGCTTGTCGTCTTCGTACTCTAAAATGGACAGTAGCCCCGTCAATGCACTGAGATTACTGCGAAACTCATACGAAACGTCGGCAATTTCATAGTTTTTCTGTTCTCCTGTAGAGTCCTTATCATCGTGCAGTTGTAATTGACATAATTCGCTGTAGCGTCCTCCCTGAATTAGAAGCTCCTCATGTGAACCGAGTTCAACGACTTGTCCTTTCTCCATAACTGCAATTTGGTCAGCTTTTCGAACCGTTGATAAACGGTGGGCAATCACAAGGGTGGTGCGATCGCGGCTCAATTCATCGATCGCCTCTTGTACCAACCTTTCTGAAACGGTATCTAGAGCACTAGTGGCTTCATCTAAGATGAGGATCTCGGGATTTTGTACTAAGGCTCTGGCGATCGCCAATCTTTGACGCTGACCCCCAGAAAGCATGACACCACGGTCTCCAATCATAGTGTCTAGACCATCCGGTAAATTCATAATGAACTGATAAGCATTCGCCCGTTTTGCAGCCTCTAGAATCTGGTCGTCCGAAGCTCCGAAATTGCCGTAAGCAATATTATATCGAACAGTATTATTGAAAAGAAAGGTTTCTTGACCAACAATACCCATAGACTTGCGGACTTGAGCAATATCGAAACTTTTCAGATCTTTGCCATTAATTAGAATCTTTCCCTCAGTAGGATCAAAAAAACGAGGTGCTAAATCTACTAGAGTAGATTTGCCAGCTCCTGACGACCCGACTAGTGCCAGCGTTGTTCCTTTTGGAAGCTTCAAATTGACGTCGGTTAAAACTTGTTCATGGCTGCCAGGATATTTGAAGCTAACATTATGAAACTCAATCCCTTCAACAAGGCCTCTATATGACGTTACTCCATTTTGCATAAAAGACTTATTGTCTGTACGCAGCAAATTGTGAACAATATCGACTGAAGCAGAAACTTGTGCGAGCTGATTACGACCACTATTAATTTGCGAAATATAGGGTAACAAGCGATTCAGTAATACTAAATAAGTCACCATGATCGCTGCTAGAGAAGCAAGTTGGCCTTGAAATATCACCCGTGCTAAGAGAACTAGAATAAAGAGTACCGATATATTGATCACCTCTCCCATCGGAGCAATGATTCCAGAGTTCATCTGAATGTTCAGATTTAATCTCTCTCGCTCCTGAATATACTCGGCAAAACGTTGGTATTCTTTATTCTCAGTGACCGAGGATTTCACCAGACGAACACCGCTAATCAGTTCAACCAGTCCTCCAGAATATTGACTATTAATTTGCGTTAGTTTACGGCTGTATTTTTTTGACTTTTTGACTAATATCTGGCTAGCTAAGCTCGATATTGGCAACAACACAGTAGCGACAAGTGTTAACTGCCAGGAAATTGATAGTAGTAGACATAAAAAGACTAAGACCGTACCGATCGTGATGCAAAGTCTAATGGTGTTGGTGATTGCACTGGCAGCACGGGCCATCTCACCACCTAAGCGGTTCATCAGCTCACCCACTTGAGCCTGAGAAAAATACTCTAAATCAACGCCTAAAACAACATCCAAACCCTGGCGCTGTAAATCAGAGGTCATTGCTCTAGATAACACTCCTGAGGCTAATGCACTCAGATAGTTGCTAATATTTTTGAGGACAATCACTAACAATGCCGCTAAGGCCATCGCTACATAGCGATAAATACCAGGCAGATCCTCAAATGGTGATAGTAGCAGTTGAAAAATGGGTGGCCCTTGTTTGAGAATTGCATCTTGTCCTAACAAGCTCAACATGATTGGTACTACTAAAGCGGTACCTACCCCATTGAATAGAGCGCCTGAGAATCCGGTGATGACGCTGGCAAAAATCTTGAAGGGATACCTTCTCGCAACCCGCCACAGCATCTGGCGAGGAGTTAGATTCCCTACTGGTGACGTTGGGATCGCTGGAGACTGAGGGCGCATAGTTACCTGTGCTTGATTGGGAATGTAAGTTTTAGGAAACATATTTTGTAACTAGACTCGTTGGGCCGCAGGTGTAGCGATGCTTATTTAGGTGGAGTGATGAAAGGTAAAACGGTTCTGTGCAATGATGTAGCAATAGTCTCAATGCTGTAAAGCTGAATACATCGCTGTCTTGCGCACTCCCCCATTGCTTGTGACGCTTTGGGATCAGCCAAAATTTCAGTAATTTTTTGAGCCATTGCTTGACTGTCACCGGGTTGCACGACGTGACCTGTGCCGTTGAGGATGTTTGGTATATCCCCTACAGAGGTTGCCAGAATTGGCTTAGCCATCGCCATCCCATCTGTCAGCTTGAGGGGAAATTGAGCCTTGGCTGCTGCCGTATCCCTTTGGGGAACTACGATGATGTCTGCCGCTGATACAATTCGCGGCATTTCAGAATGTCGCAGTTTGGGTATTTGAATAATGTATTTGCCCCAGCGCTGGTGCAATGTTTGGTCGTAGTCATCGTATGGGCTACCGCCGACGATAACCAATCGCAGGTCTGGGCGCTGAAGAATATCTAGAGCTGCTAGTAAATCTTCCACACCTTTGTACGGACGCGGTGCACCTGGAAACATCAGAACCTTATAAGGTTCTAGACCAAACTGTTGGCGACTGGCTAAGCTATCATATTGACTGGGATCAAATGTGTTAACGTCCTTGCCATTCGGAATGTATATGCCACCAAACTTTTGTTGTAGAAATGCCGTGTGTACGGTTACAGCGTCAGCTTGATGGACTTTTTGCTCCATGCGCTTCAAATAGATTGGATGATCGGGTTGCCTGAAGGCTCCATTAGCCTTAACTAAATCCCGATAGCGCTGCTTCAACGTTGCTTGATAACACCACTCTTCACCGCCGTGCCAACTCATCTCCCAGTCATCAATATCTAAAATTAGCGGCTTCCTAAGCCATTTTTTGGCCAACAGACCAACACCAAAACTGCTGGCTTTCGTTTTGTAGGCGTAGATGATATCGCCTTCAATTGCTTGAATAAGTTGGGCTGCTGACTTTAGAAAGCCAGGATAGTGATTTTTAGGAAACCTTTTTACAGTTACTTCTGGTCCAACAGACAGTGGCATATTGTCGTTATCAAAACCAAGGATTTCGACCTGAATGCCTAATTTTTGGAATGCTTTTGTTAATAGAAAAGGTCGCTCAGCTCCTCCCCAACGCCCTGCTCCTTCACCAGATAAGTCGCCAATGATAATTGAAACTTTGACCGGCATAGTATGACGACAGACAGATGAGCCTAGCTGCGTTGAATTTAATTTACCTTCTCCCTGAATTTCTACAGGCATAAAACCTCAAAAGGGCTGAGTAAACTGGAACTATATAAGCGCGTAGCGTTCTAATGAAAATTTAGTTTAATGATGAAGTTATGCTTATTGAGTGATGAGTAGGACACAGCACAATAACGGAACTTTGCTATCTCGTCTGTACTACGGCTCCAAAGAAAGGTTGATACTTGATTCTCCGATCGCGCTAATTCCCCACTTGATTGATGCTTGCCAAACTTTCTCAAATATAGTTTTGCCTCAAAGAGAGTACCCAGGCACTTAGCTAAAAGTGAGATTTGCTTGCAATGTTGATGGAGTGGCTGTTTATTCAGGCCATTCCAGCGGTAGCGGCCCGAAGTTACCAACCCGGTAATCACGCAGTAAGGTACGAGCAGCCCGTTCCAGATCGCCTTGATATCGATTGGTTGCTAGGTGTTGTAAATAGGATTCACCAGTGAAGTTATGGGCTGACAAGCGATAGCGTTGGTCTAACGCTGCTAGGTAGGAGGCGTCCCCAGTTTGCCCATCTAGCGCTTTGAATAACTCCACAAAGCTGCTGGCGATCCGTTGATTGTCATAGGCGGCTTGGCCAATATCGTCACAGATGGCGAGTTTCAGGGCTGCTCTTTGATCTTTCAACTGGGCTGGCAAAATTCCGGGGGCATCGAGTAACTCTAGGTCATCAGTGATGCGAATCCATCGCAGTTGACGAGTGACTCCTGGTTTGCGGGCACTCGCGACAACCTTCTTTTTGACTAATCGGTTAATTAAGGCCGATTTGCCGACATTTGGGAAACCAATCACAACAGCACGAACGGCACGGGGACGCATGCCACGATCGCGCCGGCGTTGGTTCATACTTTGGCCGGCGGCCTGGGCGGCTTTTGCAATGCCCGCAACTCCCTTGCC
>CALDSK010000153.1 GCA_937911865.1 uncultured Synechococcus sp. | reverse complement strand
ACGATATTCGTAAGGTGGAGCTGTATTCCTTGCGTCAGCAGGTCGGTATTGTGCCGCAAGACAGCTTGCTATTTGAAGGCAGCATTCAAGACAACATCGCGCTGACCAATCCTCAGGCAAGTACAGAGAGCATCATTGAAGCGGCGAAGATTGCTGGGGCTCACGAGTTCATCATGAATCTATCTGGAGGCTACAACTCTAGAGTGGGTGAGCGAGGTTCGTCCTTATCGGGTGGACAGCGGCAAAGAATTGCGATCGCCCGTACGGTCTTGCAAAATCCTAGACTGCTAATTTTGGATGAGGCCACTAGCGCCCTCGATTACGACACGGAAGCACAGGTTTGCTACAACTTGAAACAGTGGGCTGGTGGCCGCACAGTGTTCTTTATCACCCACCGACTGAGTACTATTCGCCAGGCAGACCGCATTCTGGTGATGGATAAAGGCTCGGTGGTCGAGCTGGGTACACATGACGAACTGATGGCTCTTAAGGGCCGCTATTTCTGCCTATACGAGCAGCAGGGAGACTAATAAAAACCATGACACAGACATCTAACCGATCTTCTACTGCAAACAATGGCAACGGTAACGGGGCCAGACTCAACGGAAATGGTAACGGGAATGGCAATGGCAATGGCAGTGGCGGCTTTACGCCGAGCGATAGCAACGGTCCGCAGATAGAGTCTTTTGTTCCGGTCAGCTTTGACCAGCCGGTGATTTTAAGGCAGTCACCAGCCTGGGCAAAAGGAATTGCGATCGCCATTATGGGCGTCACTGTGGCTTCGGTTACCTGGGCCTGCCTAGCCAAGGTGGAAGAAACCATTGGTGCCCAAGGCAAGCTAGAGCCTGAGGGCGTTGTGCAGGTGGTTCAGGCCCCCGTCGGCGGTGTGGTCGAAGAAATTTTGGTGACCGAAGGCGAACTGGTTGAGAAAGGGCAGGTTGTTGCCACGCTTGATGAGACGTCGAACGAGGCTCAGATAGAGTCGAATAAGGCCATCACGTCTCGACTGCAAGCTGAAACGAACTATTACCGGGCGCAGCTGTCTGGTTCGACCAGTGTGGAAGCGCCTGAGGGCGTGTCGGCTGACCTGGTGCAGCGGGGGCGCGATCGCGCAGAGCTAGTTGAGAGCAACGCGCTGTTTCAGGCTCAAATCAGTGGTGATACTTCTGGCCTCTCGGGTGAGCAGCTCGATCGATTTAGAACTTCAGAATCGAGACTAGATGCTCAGCAGGGTATCAACCGCTTGCAGGCGGATCAGCTGCGTGAGCAGCTTAGCCAAACGCGCATTCAGCTGGCCAATGCACGAAGCGATCTGTCAACTAACGAAGAAATTCTAGAAAGCTATCGTATCCTCAACGAAGAGGGTGCAGTAGAAGAGCTTTCATATCTTCAGCAGCAGCAAGAGGTGAGCAATGCTCAAGCTCAGGTGAATACATTAGGGGAGGAAATTGAAAGACTAAATTTTCAAATCTCTCAAGCTGAGCAAGAGGTTGGTCGAACTTCATTCGAAGCGACAGAAACGCTGCAAGATCGAATTTCTACTAACAACCAGCGAATTGCTGAAATTGACAGTCAGCTGACTCAGCTCATCTTAGAGAACGAACGGCAGCTAGCAGAGCTGTCCAGTCAGCGAGCGCAGCTGGAGCAGAGCATTAAATACCAGGCTCTGACCGCACCAGTAGGTGGCACCGTTTTTAATCTAAAGGCCAATCGACCCGGCTACGTGGCTAACTCTACAGAGCCGATGATGGAAATCGTGCCCGAAGATGCTTTGGTTGCTAGGGTCTTTATCTCTAACAGAGATATTGGCTTCGTAAAAATTGGGCAAAAAGTAGACGTGCGCATCGATGCTTACTCCTTTAGTGAGTTTGGGGATGTAGAAGGCACACTTACTAGCATCGCGACTGACGCGCTGCCGCCCGATGAGCAGTTTCCGTACTACCGCTTTCCGGCAGAAGTAGAGCTGGATACGCAAGAGTTTATCGCAGACGGCGTGCCGTTAGGTTTGCGCTCGGGTATGTCGCTAAATGCCAACATTAAGCTGCGTAAGCGCCGCGTTGTTACCTTCTTAACCGATCTGTTCAAACGTAAGGCTGACGCTGTGACCTCGGGTGGTTAGCCTAACTATCTGTTGAAACCGCTAAAATTGTTGAAAATGCGCTTATTGCAATCTTAAGATGCAATAAGCGCATTTTTTGATTGGATACTGTTGCAGATAGTAAAGTTCGTTACAAAAGTGATTTTAGAGAATTGAGAGAGTGTAGGAGTCGCTTACCAAAGGACTTCTATGAACTACTTGGCTTCTTTGCTGCTACCCGCTGCTTTAGGTCTAATTGCTGGTGCTACGCACGGTTTGGTGTCTCATGCAATGGATTTACCCGTAGCCTTAGAAGACCAAATGGTATTTCCTTTTGAGTCAGTTCAGCCGTTAGATTAACGAGATAAACTAACGCTTGGCACCCCCCCATTAAGGCTGCACGCTAGGGCTGTGGGTATGAAAATGCTTTAATAACTTTGGTCAAGAAATATAAACGGTATCGACTGCTACCAAAAAATCTGAGACGATAAAGGAACTGTTTTTGGCTTGCAAGGACTTGTTTCTATGAACTACAACTCTTCGAATCAGATTACCGGTAACGCTACAGGTCTAGATAAGGCTATTGCTGGTCTGCTGGTAGCGGGCGTGACATTTGTTTTGGGCTACACCGTTGTGCGAGCAAGCTTGGCGACTTCAGCTGATCCAACTGTTGCTACTGATGCCGATGTAGAAGTCATTGTGACTCATCAGGGCGTGATGTGGCAGGATGTGAGCACCCGCTTCTAGCATTCAGTTCTAAAAGCTATACGAGATTAATGAAAAGCAGTCGGTACTTCGGTACCGGCTGCTTTTCATGTGATAGCAATGTTGTTCTCAGTTGTTCTCAGTTGTTCTCATTGCGTTTGCCACTTAGCTCTCTACATTTTCAATGGGTGAAACCGTTGAAAATGTAGAGCTATGTGGTCAGCAGCAGCGGGACCCTGCGTCGGCTTGCGGCGCTAGGGAACGAACGCCCACCAAGACAATCGCCAAATGCATCTGGCGACTGTCATAACATGTCGATGGCTGTCGAAAACAACAGGTACGAGTTTGTAATTGGTGAGACAGTGAGTCTTCCAATAGATGCTTTTGAAGCCCACAGTACTCAGCCCGTGGGCAGACCCAACTAAAAGCAAGCCACTCACTACGAGGGACGCTCCTAGTCCGTCGGTTTTATACACTTCGTGTAGCAAATCGATCGCGCTTGGCGCTTTTCCTAGCGCTTTCTCTTTGCGTGGAGAAACTTAGACTTGTTATGAAGAAAATACTGATGTCACTGCTGCTGGGCGGTACGGTGCTGTTTGGCACAGCTGCCTGCGACAACGCAAGAACCAGTGCTGATGCACCCGCAGATATAGATGGAGAGGTTGATAATCCTGGAGAGGTTGAAGAGACTCTAGAGGATGCGAGCAGCGAAATTCGACAAGATCAGCTTGACTCCGATATTAGAGCGCGCGAAGAGCGCAACGAGCTAATAGGTGATGAGAGCGAACGCACTGACTCAGACCTTGAGAGTGAGGTGCGTGCCAAGCTTGAAGCCAATATTCCTCGCGCTAAGCTGACGATCGAAGCGGAAGAGGGAGCTGTTGTGATTGTTGGCTCAGTGCCTAGTGAAGATGAGTACGCAACGATTGAGCCGTTGGCAAACGAGATTTTGGGGGTTGACTCTGTCAGCCTGGATGTAGAGATTGTTCCGGAAGCAGAATCCTAGTGGGATTCAGTCTTTCATTGTCGTGCTAAATCGAATAACTACTTGCAAAAAGGAGAAACTAAATGGCTGTTCAAACTTCGACTGATAGCTACCGCCGCGTAGTGGGTGTATTTCGTACTCGAACTGCTGCTGAGCAGGCAATTGACGACCTTAAGGCTGCGGGTATCAACATGGAGCGCGTCTCTGTTGTTGCAAAAGATGCCGATGAGGTTTCTGGTGTAGAGACAGGGCTTGATTCAGAGACAGAAACGGTAGGTAATCACGCGGATGATGGCGCTAAGACAGGCGCTTTGACCGGTGGTGCGCTAGGCGGTATCGGGGGGTTACTGGTTGGACTAGGAACGCTTGCTATCCCTGGTGTGGGTCCTATTTTGCTGGCGGGTGCTGAGGCAACTGCGATCGCAACAACTTTGGCCGGTGGTGCTATTGGTGCGGCTGCAGGCGGTCTGCTAGGTGCGCTAGTGGGTCTTGGTATTCCTGAAGAACGGGCTCGCGTGTACAACGACCGGGTTGTCGCAGGGCACTATCTGGTGATGGTTAACAGCGTTGGTGCGGATATTGACAACGCCGAGGCTATCTTGAAGCGTCATGGTGCGGAAGAAGTTGAAATCTACGGTTCGACAGGGTCCGCGCTAGATAACCCAGAAAATATCAAGCTCTACGAAGAGCGTCTGAAGATTCACAAGGAGCGAGTTAACACAGGCAATGTTGCTGTAGGTAAGCGGGTTGAGCGTGAGACTGCTCAAGTTGCTATTCCAGTCGAAAAAGAGAGAGTTGTTGTGGAGCGAACTACGCCAACGGCTTCTACTACAGTGGCACCAGCAGCAAATGCTTTTCAATCTGGCGAAGTAGCCCGCGTAGAAGTCTACGAAGAAAACGCTGATGTTCGTAAAGAAGCGTTTGTTCGCGAAGAAGTGAACGTTCGCAAAGAAACAACAGAAGAAGTTGTCAGTGAAGAAGCGACCCTGCGACGTGAGGAGCTAGATGTAGAGACTGATGGTACTGATGTTGTAAGACGTTAAAACAGCCATCTTTCGATATTTTGATAACAGAAAAAGAGCAGTTTCCTACTATGTTTTGGGAACTGCTCTTTTTTGCGAGACCGTACGTAATTTTGTGTAGCGGAATGGCCGTTCAGCGCAGCGTTTTGTTATTGGGCTGAAAACACATCCAGCGCCTTTGTTCCGTCCAACAGTGGCATATCCCCTTCGTTGTACACATCCTGTAGGCCGAATATTTTTAGTATGTCGATTGCTCTCTTTACACGCTCATCGCTAACACTTGCTCTCCATGAGCTTACTAGATCAACTCCAGAGACTATTGCGCTATCTTTTCGGCTCTGAGCGCTGGGTTTCAGTATCTTATCGAGCATATCTGAAGAAAAGGTACTGCCGATAAATGGCATTACTCTCTCTACCTGCTGTTCAGGGCCTGTACATAAGTGCTCATAGAAAACTACAAGAATCTCATGCTTATTAAACTGCTTGAGCGGAATGTAGTTCTCTACGCACCACATAAAGATATGCTTATCGAAGGGATCTTTAGCATTTTCTAATTCTTTCTGAAACGGACTCAGAAAATCAGTTACGAGCTCATCTTGCATTAAAAAGTCATCAAGATGACTATCCCACCCCAGTTTGAGTTTGGAATTGGCTACTGCACATGGATGCCGTAGTAACAATATGATTGGTATTTCAGGAAAATTATGTTTGATCCAGTGTAAGAGTAGCTGAATGCGTATGTCTTTGATCAGGCGTTTGCGTGAATAGACTTTTTGATTGTATTTATCAATCCACTTATGTCTCACGCGTCCCTTGAGGATGCGAGTAGCGGGGACTAAGAAACGGTCGTTGCGATTGTCGTTTCGTAAGTATTGTCTGTAATTCCAGTGGTTCAGCAGAGGTATCTTCTTCGAATGGAATGGTTCAAACATAATGCGAAAATCATTCTGGCAGTTTATTGTTTCTTGGAGCCATGTTGTTCCACTTCTCCCTGCGCCTGCCAGTATGACTGTTTGTCGATAGTCACCAGTGTCGAAGAATGACTCTTGGCGAAGCTTACGAACTTTACTTCTAAGTTTATAAACCATATTTTCCTGTACATTTCGTTTGATAGTCGCCTAACTATTCGGGCACTAAACTATTTGGGCACTATCGGAGATGACTTAAACACGAGATGCAGGTAGCCCTTTCACTTGCTTGCTGTCCTAATGAGCTATCTAAAATATTCCCTGACGGTATTCCCTGACGGTATTCCCTGACGGTATTCCCTGACGGTA
>CALDSK010000152.1 GCA_937911865.1 uncultured Synechococcus sp. | reverse complement strand
TACAGAAGATTCATCAGGCTATGCGGAAGAAGTTAATAACCTTTCGTAGATTTCTCTTCTTTGCATCAAATGTGCAGAGAGTAGTTGATTACTATCAGGGTAAGAAACCGTTTTGCCCAGAGTATCGCTAACGATACCTCGAATCACAGAAGCTGATAGTTGAGACAGACCGTAGAAAGAATTGCCATTCTGTGCGTATGTGGGCAACGATTCACAGAGGGCAATGACTACTAGCCTATTTGCCAGCATAGCTAGCACACTTGTGTTTTTATCTGTAACCAAAAATGGGAAGATCGCATAGCTACTGCGATCAAGAACCGTTGCCAACTCATTCCCTGATAAACGACCTTCATAAGACCAAGATTTCCTAGGCAAAGATTTCAGCAAGCAGAAAAAAGTAGACTCAAAGCCTTCAACGATACCGCCAACAAACGTCAAGTGAAAGCATGGGTTGCCTCTGTTTAAATCGCGAAATACTTGAATCAGGGAATCAATTTTTTTGTTGTGACCTATAGTCCCAAAAAAAATCAGATTACGATTCTCAATTCGATTATGGTTTCTAATAGTCGGCACATTAGAAAAGCCCAATAAGGCCAACTTATTTTCTGCTTTCTTCAAATAGGTCAAGTATTTGCGACTCATGCATAAGTAATAATCATAGAATCTGGTTTGACAGTAATCCCTGATCGCACGGTAACAGACTCGAAGGAATGAAGGAGCGTCATCCAGAAAACTAGATAACTCATGAATTGTTAGGCAGCGTTTAGTCGACTGTGTCAGACTCAAAATTGCAAGTGCGTTCATAAGGGTTAGCAAATTTTCCTTATGCAAATATCCACTTCCAGAATAGGCAAGTTGGACATCTACAATATCAGGTTGAATGACATTTATTGTGCGTATTGCCTGAAAGATATAGGCTTTTCCAGACAAAATCTCATAGAGATTTATACGTTTATCAAGCAACAGAGAGTTACTATCACTTTTGCGGGTGACGATATGAACTTCATATTCTTCTACAAGATTCGAAGCCAGCATCAGCACATAATCAGCCACTCCGCAGAGATCTGGAGGAAACGTTTCTGTCAGAAATAATATTTTTTTCATAATCACACTTGAGAAGCTATTGCGTTTTACGAAGAGACAATAACGTCTATGGTTCAAAATTTACCAGGTAAGGTTGAGAAGATTCTTGACATTATTCACCATGCTTTTTATAGGAATATTGCGAAAACCGAGACCTGAATTACTATTGTCACGAGAATATATGGCTGCAACTAAAAACGAGCATTAAACTTATTTTTATAAAGTCTAACTTTCAAAATAACGCTAGCAGGAAGAATCCATCGAATGATTGTGATCACTAATAGCTTAAAGTAGACATGAAGAAAGGGGATAAGTGCTAAATATCCATAAAAACTCTTGCAGTAATGCCAGTAAGCCGGTGGATAGAAATTGGATTTCGGACCTCTTAACCTCTTCCACTGTTGAATGATCGGCGTAGAGCTGATTAGCCATCCTTGCTCTAAAGGATTGAACTTGCAAATTGCTTTAGCATCCCCTATGACTTCTAGCTGATATCCGGCTTTTTGAGCTTCCCAGGTGTATACAACATCGGCAAGACTCTGCGGCAGTTTATGATTTAGTGGATAACCAATTCGATCAATAACTGAGCAAGGAATACACACAAGATTGCCGCTCATGCAGTCACATCTTATTTGTTTTCCTTCGGGGACAAACAGATACTGAAGGGCAAACATCTTCTTCCTATGACCTCCATATGTAGGCACCTGAAAATCTGCGGAATCGTAACACTGGGCACTAACAATTTTTCGTGGATCTTGAGTACAAGCTTGCACTAATAAAAAGAGCGTCCTTTCAGCAGGTAAAGTATCGTCATTAAGCCAAATAACATGGCTCGCCCCTTGTTTATGGGCATACTGCATTCCCTTTTTGATTGCTCCTGCCCACCAGAGATTTCCGTCACCTTTCAGAACTTGAACTTGAGGATATTGAGCATGAATAGCACTAACAGTGCCGTCAGTAGAACCATCATCAACGACTACAAGTTGGAGAGATATGTTTTTTTCCTGACCTGAGAGATATTCTAAGCACTGAAGAGTGATCGCTTTACGATTGTATGTGGGGATAATTACGAATATTGATGGAACGCTATAAGCCTGAGTATTGGCCGGAGGCATGGCAGATCAATGATTTTCTAGTGACTCAGTAAGTCTATGATGCTTATTCGAAGGATGAACGACATTGATATCTCTCTTATAAAGCTCGATTCTTTTATAAAGCTCTATTTTTCCTAGGTAGGTAAGGGGTGAATTCTGCTCAGATTCAACTTACTAGCATACGAAGCTTTCAGAGGTCTTTTCCATTTTACAAAAGACGTATGTAGTCGAGTGAATTCAGAGCAGCAACCATATCTAATTAATTTAATACAGAGCGATAGCTTCTTCATAAGAGATTTTCGGGAAAATTTCCAACTTTCCATCAACCGTTGCATCATAAATACAACGATTATCTCGCTCAAAATAAAATTTCGCCAAATGATAAGCAACTTCTGAGCCATCTAGATCGGGGAGGTTCCACTTTTGATTGCCAAAATAATTGCCTGCAAAGTGATTTGGATCATGTCCAACCAAATTTTGTTCTTCATTTGGTTTTCCAAAAGCAACAAAATTGTGATCAACGCCAATCAAAAATACTTTAGAAAACCCCATATAGAAAGCCAGTTGCATGGCCACATAAGTAACTGTATATCCTTCATATAAAATCCTAGAAGCATCAGTTTGAAATGGAAATGAACCACCCGTACAGATTCTATAAATATGGTTCATTCTCTTAACAGATCTGTAGGCTGGCCTCATAGAGAGGAATGAGGAGCAATTAAGAGCCTCAAAATGACGCTTACTTTGCTCAATTACAATGGGATTTACGGCAACATGATAAGTCAGGTTAATATCAACTTTATCGAGCATTAAATAGATTTTGTTTAAGCCAAAAGTATTTAAGGATGTGAGTAGAGACAGATCCATCTTATTCAGCGATGGGCCATTACCAATAATAAAGCAACTTTCTCCTTTATGAATATTCTTGAATTTTCGGAGTCTCTTAGAATCTCGAAAATACCATTGAAGATAAACGAGATCATGTATGTTATTCAAAGGCTCCATAACAGCTTCATGGATAGGCTGAAGAGTCTGTTTAATTGGAGTAAGCATAGTAAGTCACTTTTACAATGGATCGTGAAGCCTGTGACTAATACCACCATCTAATTCTAGGGTGGCGCCAGTCATAAAGTTAGCTTGATCTGAAGCCAGAAAAAGTGCTGCTTTTGCTACTTCTTCAGGGGTGCCAATGCGTCCAATTGGGTGCATCTGTGATAGTTGGCGAAACGCTTCTTCTTGTTCAGAAAAGCTTTGTGACAGCATAGGCGTACAGATAGCAGCAGGTGCGATCGCATTGACACGAACCCGATGACTCAATTCGACTGATAAACTACGTGTCAAACCCACGATAGCTGCTTTGCTGGTAGCATAAGCTACAAAACTAGGTTTAGTTAGCATAGCGTGAATACTGGCAATATTGATAACTGAACCTGCAGTTTTTGTAAGATCTTCTAGGAAAAATTGAGTTAGTAGAAATGGAGCTAGCAAATTTACATCCAGAGTCGTATGCCAATCTTCAGAGGTAAGGTTTTCTGTAGGTTTAACAATCTGAACAGCTGCATTGTTGACTAGGACGTTCAAATAACTACTATCAAGAAGATTCCGAATTTGATCGAACATATTACGCCGATAGATAACGTCACGGCACATTATTTCCAAATCAGCTAAAACACTTGCCTTACAGTATTTTGGCTTTGAGACAGATGGGAGATCCAAACCCAGCACTTGATATCCAAGATCATTAAACTCTTTACAAATTGCTTGTCCAATAGACCCAGATGCTCCAGTAACCAGGGCAGTCTTTAGCATCAGCCAACTCCAAGAAAGTCAAACAACAAAGATATTGCCTGATGACTAGCCCGACGAACAGCATCAACAGTGTTAGATGCATTATGAGTACCGAAAATACATTGTTCAAACTTTCGCAGTGAGGAATTCACAGGGAGAGGTTCTATCTCAAAAACATCCAAAGCTGCCGAATGAACTTGACCTGATCGCAAACAATCAATCAGTGCTGCTTCATCGATCAAAGGTCCTCTTGCCACGTTAACAATACGTACTCCCGGCTTAGACAACCCTAAAGTTTGTGAATTGAGCATATGACGATTTTGAGCAGTCAATGCGCACGTGAGTACGATAAAATCCACTTCATCAAGTCGTTCTGGCCATACCGCTAGTTCTACAGTATTGTTCTTTTTTGAGATATCAACTTTCGGGTCATAAACAATAACCTTCATGTCGGCAGCTATGAGTCTTTTGGCAGTTTGATGTCCAATACTTCCAAATCCAATTAAAGCTACCGTTTTTTCAGCCAATGAAATGCCAGCAGGCTTGATCCAATTGCCACTTCGCACAGCTCGATCCATAGCATAAGACTGGCGCGCTAATCCTATAACGTAGCCCATCGCAGTGTCGGCAACTTCCATCCCAAACATGTTCGGGGTATTGGCAATCGGGATACCAAGCGACTTGGCGGCAGAAAAATCTACGTTATCGACTCCAACACCCCACTTTACTGCTGCTTTTAATCTGCCTGCACGCCCAGCTTTGAACACTTCTTCGTTAGCCGGATCGTCGCCTATAATCCAAGCATCATATCGGGGCAAAAGTTTCTTAAGTTCTTCCACAGAGAGTGTTTGAACAACTGCTGGGCAATCCACCTCAATATCTTTTACGGAAAAAAGAGGATGAAATTCTTCCATGAGCCCTAGCATAGGCGGACAAGTAATCAGGACTCTCATACTTCTCCCGCCACACTAAGAGTGGGAAAAAAATATCGAGTGATTGCCTCAGCCAATTGCCAGTCCTCTAAAGTGTCAATGTCTAGAGATTCTAACCTTGGTGTTTCGAATAATAAAGGACGTTGTCCGATGCGCGCTTGAGTAGAAGCAAAGCTGCTAGTAGTAAATAAATATAAGTTAGAGTTTTCTTCATACCAAGGTTCCAGCTCCTGGGTAGGAATTAAATTTTGAGGATCATGGTTGATGGCGGAACCATCTTGCCAATAAAAGCGAGTCTGGAAACGATTGACGGTGAATAAAGAGTCAGCAGTTTTAGTTTCTTGGGCTTTTTGAAAACATCCTAAGGCATTGCGAATCGTTGCAACACTCAGAAGCGGATTAGTTGTGTGGGTCATGATATACAAGTCTGCGGAGACATCATTAATATCGTCCTCAAGAATACAATTCATGCTGATTTCGTCACCACAAAGCTCAGGCTTACGATCTCGAATACGGATTCGTTCAGACTCTCGTAACCCATTGATTTTCAATGTCTCTCTAGCGTCTGTATTAATGACCACTTGAGTGATTTCCGGCATCGAAATTAGAGTATCTAAAATCCAGAAAAACAGAGGCTTATCATTCAAAATCCGAAAGTTCTTATTTCTAACTCTTTCACTATGTGCCTTCATCGGCAATAACGCCACAAGTTTTTTGCTTTCCACAATAATCTCCAAAAATTCAGTACTAAAACAAGCTTTTGCATACTTTTCTCAATCAGTCTAGTTTGTGCAAAAGTGCTTGCTTGACATTTTTAGATTGAGAGTCATAATCAATGGTTTGACGTGAATACTTTGGCAGAGAAGACCTATAATCACATAAGCTTCGTGGATAATAAAAAGTTTTTCGGAGCTGGTTAGATATAGGAGCTTGGTGAGCATAACCACGATAAGTTCCCCAAAATTGCATAAGGCGAAAAAGCATTATGGAGTGCGCTTCTTGCATTAACACAGCATCCCGGAAGGCATAATAGAAGTCACTAGTGGAATTAATGATGAGTAGGCGAAAAAAGTCCCAGAGATTAAATTTTTCTCGAGGATAGATATTCTTTAAAGCTATTGCTTCTCGGCGATATCTATTATAAATTCGAAGAGGGGGTTCATCATGAATATGAACGACTTCGGCTTCAGGCACATAAACAATTTTAAAACCATTGGCCATAACTCGCTTCGCCCAATCGAGATCCTCTAGTCCGGTTAACGACTCATTGTAAGAATTTTTTTGCCAAAGGCTACGACGAATGGCAGCATTTGCATTATTACAAAACGGATGATCTTGATTTTCATCATTTTCTGAAAATTCAGGAAACCAAGCAGCAAAAATTTGTTTTTCTGAATATTTAGTATTTTCATCTCCTTTTTGCTTGCCGTATGTCAAGGCAACTTGAGAGTTGTTGAAGGGGGATATCAGACTTTCTAACCAGTCTTGATATACGGGATAGACATGACCGCTGGCAATAACGATAAAATCCCCAGTAGCCGCTTGGCAACCCAAATTTAGTGCACGTCCAAAAGAGAAGTCCTCAGGTCGGATATTGACAAGTTTGACAAAATATCTAGATGCAATCTCAATAGTTCCATCTGTAGAGCCCGAATCAACAATAATGATCTCTACATCCTGTCTGTTCTGCAGCAGAATTCCGTCGAGGAGTTTACCAATATGCTGAGCTTCGTTGTAGCAACGAATTATGACCGAAATGTTAATCATATTCAGAGATGAAAAGAATTAACCAACAACATCAACATTCAGAGGACTCTTACTCTATCTGAATCGTTTTAGCTTTCGATAAAAAGTCGTAGCGCCAGGAATCTTCCTTATATTCTGACGCAGTATTTCTGTCTTTTCATAAATCGTTAAGTACCTGAGATAACCCACTAAAGTTTGAGCGAAACAATCACTCTTCTTTTCAGGCACGAAAATCAAGTTTCCCCAAGCTGGTTCATGATCTAAGGGGTAAGGCAGACATTGCAGCCAAACATGAGGTTCTCCGGGCTTGTCTTCCCTACCATACTCTTTAACTACATCCCATTCTGAAACAAAGGCAGCATAGCCTTTTTGTTTCATGAAATGAACCATGTCATGATGGGTGTAGTCAAAGTTTCTCGCTGATCTCTCATCCATAAATTCAGCCATAATGAGTTCAGGAGAATACTGATTATAGTTGAAGCTTTTCAAAGCCAAAAAGTCTGCTCCCTCAATGTCAATCTTTAGAAGAGTAACATCAGTAATATTCAGTTCAAGAAGAGCATCGTCTAAGCGTACGACTTCGACTTCATAAGCAAGCTCATGTGTATCGTGAAAGGGCTTAAGGCTATGAATGCCAAAATGCTCTTTACTCACAAAGAAAGGCTGACAGGAATTTGCCGAATCTGAGATGGCTTTCTTTATGAGTGTCACCGTATCGTAGCCTGACATAGTTCTCTGAAGAACTTCATAATTGTGAGATTCGGGCTCGAAAGCTATAATCTGCCACCCGTCTCTCGCAAAAACGTCAGAAAAGTAACCTTGATGAGCTCCAACATCAACCAAGATTTTAGATCTTGCTCTCGACAAATATTTCTTAATCAGTTCAGTTTCTGAGAATGGCATGTTGAATACTTTGGCTGCTATTTTTCTGTTTTATGTTCTCATTTATTTTTTTGGATTACCACTAATAAAGACGCAAAGGGAATATATCTTTTAGGCTTATCATTCGGAGGGTAGAATCTATAAACAACGTCAGAAGATTCAACTAGAATGCTTCGATCAAGCAATTGAATAGGGCTTGGTATAGAGCATTTAACTTCCACTCCAGAATCTTTGAATAGATTGACCCATCTTCTAATATCAGAACCTAGCTGCGTAACAATTTTCTCGAGCCATGAAATCTTATCGGTCAATGAATATAAAAGACAGCCTTTTATGCTAGGGATTGAAACATCAATTGTGTGTAACTGCAGTCCATTCTTACTCAAGCAACGGTTCATATCTTTGATCACATTCAACCTATTCTTGACAGGAATATGTTCTAATGTAGAAACACTAAATACCCGATCAAAATAGTGATCTGGATAGCTGTTTGAGAAAACGCCAAACTGTTGAAAGACATAGTTAATATTTGGGTATTTTTGGGGTAATTCATCTGGATTCCCCCATCGAGACCAAATCGACTCTCCACTTGAGATGCCAAAATCATCTGCGATCCAAGCTTCTAAAGAATATTTGGATTGAAGATAATGCGGAAAGAGGCTATAAGCTCCACCAACCTCAATGATTTTTTGTCCTGACGAAAAACCTCCAACCTCTTCTATCCAGGGTCGATTATGAGCTTTTATTCCCCATTGATCATTCGTATATCCTGGGAACGCATCTAACTCGAAACCTTGTTTCTTATAACGAAATAAGTCCTCTACCAATGCTAATCTTAAGTATTTCATTTCAAGCATAAACAAAACTCATTGGTATCTCATCAACTTACTGACTGATTTTTCGCTCATTCCAATATAACGGAATTCCGATCTTTCCTCTCCAAGGGAATCCTAGTTTTGCGTTATGACTTCCGTTATCCACAAGCTCAAATGGACAAATAAAATCTAACCCACTAATTAGTTCGGGTGGCGAGGCATGAGCTACGTGTAAGCTAATACTATATTTCCCTGGAACCAAAAGCGATGAGGGTAGCTCCACATCACATGAAAAGACTCCCTTATCGCGACTTAAAAGCTTTTCTTCTGCAGCCTCAAAATCACGCGAAAAAACAATAGTTTCTAATGTCGAGTCATGAATGTGTAGAGCAAAATAAACATTTGATACATACTCTCGGATTGTATATTCAACATGAATGCTAAATGGCTCACTGTAGGGATGTTGACTGGCAAGCTTGCCATTTTTATCCAGAATTTGAACGGACGAAATCTGAATCAATGCATCAGTGACCTTAGTCATCTGGTATATCGGTTGATCTTGCATTTGGGTGCAATTCAAATATTGATTCACTACTGATTCAATATTTCCAGAGTAAGAAATGCTACCTTTGCTCAAATATATCCCTTTTGAGCAAAGGGCTTTAATCGTGCTCATATTATGGCTTACAAAGACAATGGTTCTTCCTGAATTACCAATATTTTCCATCTTAGATAAACATTTTTTCTGGAACTCAATGTCTCCAACGGCTAGCACCTCATCAACGACTAGAATTTCCGGCTCCATATGGGCTGCAACAGCGAAGGCGAGACGGACATACATACCTGAGGAATAACGTTTGACAGGTGTATCCAGAAAACGAGAAATTTCGGCAAACTCAACGATTTCATCAAACTTGTAGTTGATTTCAGCTTTACTCATGCCGAGAATTGCACCATTGAGAAAGATGTTTTCTCTCCCGGTGAGTTCTGGATGAAAGCCGGTACCCACTTCCAGCAGACTGGCGACGCGACCTTTAAGGCGAATGCGTCCGGCAGTTGGTTCGGTAATGCGACTGAGGATTTTGAGTAGGGTTGATTTACCAGCACCATTGCGCCCGATAATACCAACAACTTCGCCTTGTTTGACCTCAAACGAAACGTCCTTTAGGGCCCAGAATTCTTCTCGTTGCGTAGGGGAAATCGCTTTGTGAGGATTTTTCAAGGCCTGTCCGATCGCCCGAACCCCATCAGTCACCACGTCTCGTAACGCGGTGTACTGAGAACGGCCCTGCCGCTGATGACCGATAATGTATTTCTTACCTAAATTTTCGACTTGAATAATTGCGTCAGACATCCATGTTCAGTAGAAAGGGAACGGGACTAGAGATTAATCACTAGTGTGCCCTCAAAGCTAATATTTTTTTCATGAAGCTACGAACAGAACCTTGATTAATAAGGGCTTCGAGGAATGATTTTCAGGCCGTATCCGCTGCAGGGCACCTCTATAAATTAGCTTTTGAGTTGGTTTGAGTCTCAAATGAGACTACC
>CALDSK010000151.1 GCA_937911865.1 uncultured Synechococcus sp. | reverse complement strand
CAGAAAGTGAATTTGACGTTCGTGTAGAAATCACAGCGGCGCTGGATCGCATTCAAGCGGGCAAAGCATCACAGCTACCTATGTGGATGCGCATCAGCAACGCCAGTTAAAGGTAAAACATTACAGTTGAAACATTACAGCTGAAACATCTTCGGATAGTTTAGTAGCAGCTCTTCAGCCGTCAGGCTGTCGCTGTCATCTTGAGGCGACCATAGCACCTCGTAGACCATCAAATAGTCTGGCGTAATCGAACCAAGGCGCTTGAGGGCTATTCTCAGCTCCTCTATTGACATCACTGGATCGATGATAGGACTGTCATGGGCGCTGCCAACGATCAAAGTGACCACAATATGAGAAGCAACGTCTTCTGGCCGCTCAATCATATTTCTACGCCTAACCTGTCCATCGACGTTAACCATTGATTCCACATCGAATTTACTGCGCTCTTCTATAGAAAGGGCCTCGAAGTGCTCTTTCGCCTCTTGTTTGGTTTTTACAGTTTTAGAGGTAGCGATCGCATGGGTCCAGGTTTCAGGCGATCGCAGCAAAGTCACCACCGTCTCCCTCAATCCCAGCAACAGCCCTTCAGGCGTATCCAAATCCGTTTCTGCCGCAATCTGGTTAAGTGCCTGTTGAACGTGACGCGCCTCAGAAACCATCGCCACCTGTAGCTGGGTGATAGTCACGATATTATTGGTAATTTCGCCCGATAGGTGCCTAGAAACAGGTGGTGCTGAAACCTGTCGTTTTACAACATCCGGCTTTACAACATTCGGCTCCATAACATTCGGCTGTATCACATCCGTAGGTGTGGAAAGAACTTTTTTGTAGAGGATACTTTGGGAGCTGTCGATCCGCGCATTTTCTGTTTCCAACCCTTTAAAAGCAATCACACCACCTACGCCAATAAAAGACATCAGCACCAGTCCTTCTACGAAGTTCATGGGCCGAGAGGGCGCGGATGAATCGTAGCTGCGATTGTTATTGTTAGATTCCAAAGAATTCCGAGACGAGTTCGATGAACGGCCCGATGAGTTTCGAGAAGACCCGCTGCCCGAAGAATCACTGCCTGAAGAATCGCTGCCTGAAGAATCACTTTCGACAGGGGTGTCATCGCCAAAGCCACCACCGCGCATTCTGCCGCCCGACGTAGTTGCGTTGGCTTGGCCTCTGTGAAAAACAATCGCCACCCACTCAGTGTCGTTCCACTCAAAAGTAGGCATCCCAACGCCGCTCACAACACTACCCAAAGAAAGGATAGAAGCAGCTGCGACAATCAGTGGGTGCCCAGTACTGTTCTGCAATCTGCGCTGAGGGTTCCGTAACATCAATGGGATGGTGGGTAAGGTAACTATCGATTTCATCTTTCCCCACCGTCAAAACCAAAATAGTTGAGGATTGTACCCAATTTTTGTTTTGACAAGTTTTGACACGTAGACCCTTGATTGATTCCCTCGCTGTGGCATGATGTCCGAATTGCTAATCACATAGCATTTTTCGATAGAAGCTATTGTCTTTTGTCGTGGCATACCCTATGTGAAAAAAGTTACAGAAGGAATTAGTGGGGACAGGCATCCTATGAGTGCCATTGATTGGGCAATTGTTGCAGCCTATGGAATCATTCTGATTTCCATCGGCATTGCAGCTAGCCGAAAACAAAGTACAACGGATGAATATTTCAGAGGCTCGCGGCAGCTGCCGTGGTGGGCCATTGGCCTATCGCTGATTGCCACCTCGTTCTCAGCAGCCTCGCTGCTTGGGGGCCCGGGCCAAGGCTACAACAACGGATTGCTGTATCTGCAAACGCAGATTGGCGATCTGATTGGATTTGGCCTGGTAATCGCCATATTTCTTCCCTTTTTTGTTGGGCTAAACCTAACGACAGCCTACGAGTATCTAGAAAAGCGGTTCGATTCTAAAACGCGATCGCTCGGCTCACTGTGCTTTTTACTCTTCGTCATCGCTAGGCTTGGCGGCTTACTCTATGCCGCATCTCTGGCCGTTTCAACCGTTGTCGGCATGCCGCTCTCTGTAGCGATTTTGCTTGTAGGCATTGTTTCTATTGTCTATACCGTCGCAGGCGGTATCGCGGCTGTCGTGTGGACCGACGTCCTCCAGTTCGGCATGATTTTTGTCGGCTTAGCCGCGGGCGTTTGGGCCGCAGCTTCTGGCGTCCCTGGTGGCCTAGGTGAGCTGTGGAACACAGCTGGCGAAGCAGGAAAGCTCACAGTGATTAACCTGTCGTGGGAGCCGGCCTCTATCTACTCTTTTCCGACAGCGGTGTTTGCCTACGGTGTACTGGCCTTTGCCGTCGCTGGGACAAACCAACAGTCTGTGCAGCGCTACGTATCTTGCGCTAATGAAGCTGACGGGCGTAAGGCAATTTTACTCGGCTGGTTTTCTGGGCTAATTGGTGTAGCGGCCACGCTAGTTTTAGGCGCACTGTTGTTTAGCTTTTACACCATTAATGCGGGTCTACCAGCAGATATCGCAGGCGATGCGATTTTACCTCACTTCATTGTGAATGACGTACCTGCTGGTGCTTCCGGGCTGTTAGTAGCCGCTATCTTCGCAGCGGCCATGTCTTCTATTGACTCAGCCTTACACGCTTTAGCGACCTGTATGACGGTTGACTTTTACGATCGCTATTCCAAGGCACCCCGCAATGAGTCTCGCTCTCTTAGAATCGCTCAGAGTCTGATTGTTGTCTGGGGTATTTTAGGCATTGCAGCTGCCTTTTATGTTGCCGGAACAGAAGCTGATTTGTTGCAGTTTTTAATTGAGTTTACAACAATGTTTGTTGCACCTCTACTCGGCTTGTTTCTCATGGGTGTTTTGTTCCCTCGGATCAATGCCAACGGTGCCTTTTACGGCACCGTCATAACAGTTGCTGTTTTATTTGTGGGCGTTAGAACTGAGTTGTATCCATTCACAGCACTGCCAGGCATTTGGCGGTCGGCGGTATTTGCACCTGCTGCTGTAGTTTTAGGCTATCTCATTTCTCTTGCAGGATCAGCACCTGCGGAGCGCTCTACTCGCGGATTAACGCTTTGGAGTAAGTCCACAGATTCACTATGACATACAGCTCAGAACTTATCAGTTCAGAACTTATCAGCGTAAAAGAGTTGATTGAGTATGTACAGCTACGTGGGCTGTTAAAAGAGAGAATACAAACCTAGCGCAACTGTCCTAGTGCATTAGGACAGTTGCGCTGAAGTGTTGCCGCTCGCTGTAGGCCATAGCCTTTCGCAATCGTCTTCAGCAGCGCTTCGAAAGATCTAGTCCAAGAAAGACATGGTCCAAGAAAGACATGGTCTAAAAAAGACACAGCCCAAGAAAGACATAGTCCAATAAGTTGATGAGTGCGCAGAGCGTGCGGGAACACTGGCAGAGACGCTTTGCTAATGCCTATGTCTTCCCATAATCAGTCGAACTCCGCGATGCTGGGCGCTGCTTGGCTAAGCCACCTCAAGGTTAACCAACGGATTACTCTAGGATTTTCCTTAGCACTGGGGCTATCCTTTGCAGGAACAGGCATCGGCATTCTAGTAGGCAGCTTTTACCAAGATAGGGCGCTAGCAACCGAATCCCTTGCGCGAGAACGGATAAACATACTTTCGTCGTTACAAGCAGGCGTGTTGCAAACACGGACACATCAGCAGCAGCTCATTCCACTGAGTGAATCTCCAACTGACTTTCAAGAAGAATACAGTCATATTCTTAAGCACTCTGCAACGATTCGAACTGTCTGGGGCAATCTGAACGAATTTCTCGAAGAAAAAATAGAGCGCGGTCGTCGTGACGAGACTTCAGATATTACCAAGCTCGTTGCGTTTATTGAGACATACGACGGCGTTCCATCGACCTATCTAGAAGAGCTAGATAGCCTGGTGACCTCGCTTTCGCCAAATGCGCTGGATACTGCTGAAGATATCTCAAATACGCAGCAGCAGCTTCTAAGCTTTACCAATAGCGATTTAGCAATTACCTTTGACGGTATCTCAGATGAGCTATCTGACATTATCAGCGATGCTAACACTCAATTAGAGATAGCTCGGCAGAATGCGGATGCTGCACAGCGCTTACACAACTGGGTGATTTTGTTGAGTATGGTGCTTTCCGCTGGAAGTGCGGCGCTGCTCGCTTTTGTTATCAGTCGCTCAATTAGCAAACCACTAGAAGCCATGGAGAAAACCGCTCTAGACATTACTCAAAACGACCGATTTAGCCTACGTGCAGAAGTCAGTGGAAACGACGAAGTGGGCACAGTCGCAACATCATTTAACCTGCTGCTTGAGCGAGTTGAGAATCTTCTGCAAGAGCAAAGGAAACGAACAGAAGAACTCACCGAAACAAACTTAAAGCTGGTGTCGACTCGCAACCAAATGGTCGCCCAGGAAAAGCTAGCGTCACTCGGGTCTTTGACCGCAGGTATCGCCCACGAAATTAAGAATCCGCTAAACTTTGTCAACAACTTTTCTGAACTGTCAGTTGAGCTAGCCGATGAGCTCAACGAAGAGTTCGACGCGCAAAAAGATCATATTGAGGCAGAGACCTTTTCAGAAATCACTGAAATTCTAGAGGTCCTCAGAGGCAACCTTCGCAAGATTGATCACCACGGAAAACGGGCCGATAAAATAGTGGCCAGTATGTTGATGCACTCTCGAAGTGGTGCAACAGAGTGGACTGATGTTGATATTAATGCTTCAGTTTCTGACGCTATCAATCTGGCGTACCACGGTATGCGCGCCAAACAATCAGATTTCAATCTAGAATTTGATACTGACTACGCAGAAAACCTGGCAACCATTCAAGCCTGTCCTCAAGATCTCAACCGGGTATTTCTTAATATTGCTAACAATGCTTGCTACGCCATTTACCAGCGGCAGCTAGTCGAGAGCAAAGACTTTACGCCGCGAATGAAAGTACGTACTCGTGACCGGGGCGAGGCAGTAGAAGTTCATATCCGCGATAACGGTACTGGCATGCCACCTGAGATTCAGGCAAAAATTTTCGATCAGTTCTTTACAACTAAGCCCGCAGGCGAAGGGACTGGGCTTGGGCTGTCGTTGAGCTACGGCATTATTACCGAGCAGCATAAAGGCACGATGCAGGTCGAGTCAGAAGAGGGTATCTATACAGACTTTATAATTATGCTGCCTAAGCGAAGTATAGAAAAGTCGGAATTTAGAGAGTCGAACGCATAAAAGGCAAGAAGGAAGCGGGCTCAGCAAACCAGTCACAGCAAATCGAGAGCGAATCAAAACAGATAAACAGTTAAACACCCAAATAATCCATAAAACCTATGACAAAACCTATTCATGTTTTAGTCGTTGATGACGAACCCGATGTTGAACCGATGTTTCGACAAAAGTTTCGCAAAGAGATTAAGGCTAAAGAGATTGATTTTCACTTTGAGCTATCAGCGGTTGCAGCCTTGGCCTATCTGTCATCATCAGAAGCTCGAACAGAGGTAACTTTAATTCTTTCTGATATCAATATGCCAGGAATGAACGGCTTGGAGCTATTAAGAGTGATCAAAGAAAAATACACAAATCTGACCGTCTTCATGGTGACAGCCTACGGCGATGAACAAAGTCGAAAAATAGCCGAGGACTATGGTGCTAGTAGCTTTGTCAATAAGCCAGTAGATTTTTCTCAGCTTAAGCAAGACATTCTGAGTTTGGTGAACCACACATCTGCGCCTGTCTGAAGCGATTTTTCTTAAGAATATTCGCTTCTACTTCTCTCTATTCTTCTACTTCTCTCTATTCTTCTACTTCTCTCTATTCTTCTACTTCTCTCTAT
>CALDSK010000150.1 GCA_937911865.1 uncultured Synechococcus sp. | reverse complement strand
ACAAATTTACAAGACGACCAAAAAGGGGCATTTTGGCTGAGGTATTGGCCTCGGTGATTCATTTGCATACCCACTGTGATGAGGATTTGCAGGGGGTGATTTCTGATGAATTGGATAGTCTACCGGAGTGATTTTTGGGAAAGCGGTTAGCGATCGCCCTAACCAATACTAAATTCAGGTCTAACGCGACAGCATAATGTTGCCAACCTATTTGACAGCCTCAAATAGGTTGGGTGTTTCAATTAAAAAGTTTGGTTTAGGCTTAGAGAGCAAGGTTCTTAATATCGCTTATTTACTATGGCCACAATTTTCCTATCCTATGCTCGGGCTGATGGGCAACCGGCTGCCCTTCGACTGAGGTCTGAATTGGAACGAGCCGGGTTTTCTATCTGGCGAGACATTGAAGATATGCAGGGTGGTCAAGTCTTGAAGGATCAACTCCGCCAAGCCATACGTACTGTAGACACAATGATTGTTCTGCTCACTCCGGCAGCAATCGCTTCCAAGTATGTGGAATGGGAGTGGGAAACTGCCATAACACTTGGCAAAAAAGTCATTCCTCTGCTGATTTTACCGTGTGATATTCCTGATGAGTTGCAGTGCTTGCATTATCACGATTTCAGTACTGAACAAGAGTACAGTCTTGGTCTCCTTGCATTGATACGAGACCTATATGCAGTTCCATCGACAGAACCAGACTCAGCTAAGCGTAATTCACTATCTCAGCCAGATAGATCAGGGGAAGGAGGGATTGCGATCACAGGCGATGTTGAAGGTAGCAACTTGGTAACAGGCGACGGTAACACCATTAGCTCTAACCGCTCAGTCACCAATCAAGCAGGCAAATACAACATCAAGATTGACAAAGCCGATAACATGCGGATTGGGGATGACTACAATGGCTGAAGAGAGCAGCTTGACAGCGTAAATGTGCGCTTAACTTCGGCAAAATCTCTTTGCGCAAAACAAATTCGCTAAGGTTCTCTATTTTGACAAAATCAAAGTTAGGGACGATCATGGTGTCAGTTCCCTGGTTTTGAAGACTCTGCTGTTTTGAATCTCCCCTATTCCGTCGCATAGGCACTAGTTAGTGTAAAGGCGAGTTATGTCAAAATCTGAGGATGTTAGCAGTTCTGGTGCTTTCAACGTTTCAAATGGAGCGCTCAGCCAGGAAGAAGTTCGAAAAATAAAAGAGCTGTTAATCAATCACCCGGAAACTGCTGCTAGTCAGCTCGGAAAGTATAGGATCTCGATTGCTCAAGGCTCTGGAATTCACATTGGAGACACCGTAAGCCAGTCATTAGACGAACAATCCATCAAGATGCTTGTTGCAGCTATTGAAGAGGCTAACGAATCAACAAGCGGAAAAGTCTATAAGCATCTTCAGAAAATGCCTCTTGAAACTCTGAAAGTTGACGTAGATACAGATACAGTTAATAGAGTTAATTTAGATCTTAGATTCGTTGGAAACCTGGAGACAAAAGGATATCTAACTGATACTCAAAAACAAGCATTTCTGGATTTAAAGCAGGAAATCCACTCCTTAAATGAGTTCGATCGTAAGCTTGAAGAGTTGCACAACGCCGCTAAGAGTTTACTCGAGGAGACTAGATTAGAACTTACTCGAAAAGTAAAAGAATTGAAGCAGAAGGGTAGGCAGATGCTCGACTCAGAAGTATTAGACAGTGTGGTTGAACAACAAGCCTGCAAAGTAAAAGAGCTTCAAATCTTAGAAGATTTTATACATGAATTGCAGGAAACTAAAGAAGTTGCCGATTGGATTGATGGTGCTCGAAAAGTAATGGCTAGACGCTTTGGGCGTGAGGCCTTAAAGTACTTTCCAGATCTTGAGGAGAGCACTAATCCTGAAAAAATTGGCGACTTCTGCTTTTCTATCTATCAGTTTCTAGAGCAAGTCGCGCACAGTTTAAGATGGAGTAGACGTAATATTCTTGACAACCCAGGAATCCCCTTGGTACTAGATTACATCGTTTATGAAAAGGCTTTTCTCTTGATTAGGGAAAAAATCTGTAACAGCCTTCCCTCTCGCTTTAGTGATGAAAGCAAGAATTTAGTTTGTGAGTGCATAGATTATTTGACCGATCAGTTGTTTTTCTATGATCAAGAGTAGACTACAGCCTTGCTTGCGCTCGTGAAGTACAGCGTCAATACTGAATCCATTGCCATGCGAACATTTCAGATCCGAACTTATACCTCATCCGACAGGGAAACGCTGTATAAGTAGGAAGGCCCAATTAAATCAATAGTCCGGACAGTTTTGCTAACGAAGCTATAAGGCTTACAGGGCAATCATCCCAGCAACTGCCTATTTAAATCAAAGTTAGCTTTCAGGCCGACATTGATTTAAATACTTCTAGCAACGAAGGCTCTACATTACAGGCGATGTGAGGAGCAGATTTCTGTCCGGAGTATTGTTAAATATAAGAAAGTGTAAGTTGTCGTTGAGGAGCGAAACCCAATGCCCGCATGGGTTTCGCTATTGCCAACCCATCCTATATTTGAATTAGCCCAGCTACTTACAAGAAGTAATCTCAATTGTCTAAAAATCTTTTGGCCTATTTTTTCTCTCTTGTTTCTGTAGTTCCTTGAGAGCTTTGTCAGCCTCGTCGGCTGTAGCACCATAATTGTTGAGCATCCTGAGTATCTCAGTGTTATTGCAACCTTGGGATTTTAGTGCTTTGGCTCGTTGAATAAACTCATCTAAGGGCATGAGATGTGTTCCTGTAGCTAACGTCAGCTACTCATACTGAGAATGAAGAAACAATCAGGAAGAATTTGATTTTTATTTCTTCAATTTAAGTAAAAGTGTGGCGCTAGCTGCAGGATGCTACACCCGTTTAGAAATCTCTGCGCGAGTCACGTTCTCTAGTTTGCTTTTCTCTCAGGGTTTCGTCAGCGCGATCTCCCCTTCTGTCATAGGATGCGGCTGTATTGCGAGAAGAATCTGATTCGCATCCAGACTGTTGATTGTTGTCTGACGCATCTCTAAATCTGAAAAATGAAGACATAGTACTCCTTGTCCTTGATGGTTAAATGACTTCGGACCTAGTAGATGCAGTGACATAAAGGCATATCACATAGTTCCCTTGTACTAAGTATATTAGTACTATATCTAGTTCTTGTCGATAGCATTCCTACTATGGCCGTAGTGAGATTCATAGAAGGACGGATTGACATATTGTTTGGGCTGTCGCGATGCTGGCGATCGCTGCAGTCACTCAATATGACCATGGTCTTACCTTCAGGAATCGAGCTACAACACGCTGAAGATATGCCTATAGACTCACCTAAGAGGTTTTCTCGGCATGAAGAAGTTATTGGCTACGGGATTAGGCATCGGGGCA
>CALDSK010000149.1 GCA_937911865.1 uncultured Synechococcus sp. | reverse complement strand
TTGACTAATCTGACAACACTCAATCTCCACAGCAATCAGCTCTCAGAAGTGCCAGAGTTCATAGGCCAATTGAAGAACCTGACCAAGCTCTACCTTTGGGGTAATCAGCTTTCAGCGTTGCCAGAGTTCTTAGGCCAGTTGACTAATCTGACTGAGCTCAACCTGGATAGTAATCAGCTCTCAGAAGTCCCAGAGTTCCTCGATAAGTTGACCGCTCTGACCACGCTTAGTCTCTGTGACAATCAGCTTTCGGAAGTGACAGAATTCTTGAATAAGCTGCCTACTAACCTGACTAAGCTTGATCTCAGTATCAATCAGCTCTCAGAGATCCCAGATTTCTTAAGTAAGTTGGTCAACTTAACTAGACTCGATCTCTATGACAATCAGCTCTCAGAAGTGCCAAAATTCATGGACCAGTTGACCAATTTGACTGAGCTTAATCTTGGTGGCAATCAACTTTCAGGGATACCAGAATTCTTGAGTAAGTTGACTAATCTGACAAAGCTTTATCTCCATAACAATCAATTTTCAGCGGTGCCAGAGTTCATTGGCCAGTTGACCAACCTGACCGAGCTTTCCCTTAGTGGTAATCAGCTCTCAGATGTGCCGAAGTCCATTGGCCAGTTGACTAACTTGACCGAGCTCTATCTCCACAACAATCAACTCTCGAAAGTACCTGATTTTATAAACGATCTGACTAATTTAACGACGCTCAACCTCTGGGGTAACCGAATATCCGAGCTGCCGAAGTGCATTCAATCACTGACAAATCTACAAAAGCTAGATGTTAGAGCTAACCAGCTACCTATTTCGCCCGAACTCCTCGGCAGCAGACGGCGCTCAGAATCTCCTACTGCGCCTACCGATCTTTTTAGGCTGTATTTTCAGCAGTCGTCAAAACTCAAATCAGCACCCCTGTCTGAAGCCAAGCTATTAATCGTAGGTGAAGGCGAAACAGGAAAAACAACTCTCGCTAAGAAACTTTTGGATCCAGATTATGAACTTGACTCGCAAGAAAAGTCAACAGAGGGCATCGAAGTTAGCAACTATAAGTTCCAACACACCAGTAATTGCGATTGCCGCGTTAATGTCTGGGATTTTGGAGGGCAAGAGATATACCATGCGACTCATCAGTTTTTTCTCACCGAGCGCTCAGTATATGCGCTTGTCGTTGACTCTCGCCGAGAGAATCCAAATTTTTACTTTTGGTTAAATGTGATTCGTCTTCATGGCGGTGACCATAGCCCTATTCTCATTATCAAAAATGAAAAACAAGATCGCCCTTGTAACGTGAACGATCTTCAACTGCGCAGCCAATTCAAAACGCTAAAAGATGGAATAGAAACCAACCTAAAAAGTAACAGAGGTTTGGATAACGTCAAATCAGTAATCGAACAATACATCAGCAACCTGCCTGGCCTTGGCAGCAATTTCCCAGAGGCTTGGTCGCAGATACGCAATGCGCTAGAAAATCGCACCCTCGGAAAAGAATATTACATAGACATAAACGAGTATCGAAAAATCTGTCGTCGGTATGGCGTTAATGACAGATCTGAGCAAAACAGCCTTGGCCGCACCCTTCACAATCTTGGCATTTTCCTCCATTTTCAAGATATTCTCGCGCTAGAAAAGACGCTCTTCCTTAAACCTGCATGGTGTACCGCTGCCGTGTATAAAGTGCTAGATACTGACACGGTCAGGCAAGACTGTGGGCGCTTTTGCAAAGATGATCTAGACAAAATTTGGAGCGATGATCAATACGCAGATGTGCGGGGCGAACTGCTTGCTCTGATGAAAGAATTTGAAGTTTGCTACGAAATCAACGGCTACAAAGATCATTTCATTGCCCCTCACCTGCTCGCCTCTAATCTTCCTGAGGCAGATCAATATACGTGGGATGATCAAAACAACCTCATACTTACCTATCGCTATACCTTCAAGCCTAAAAACATTTTTCCCCGCTTTATCGTCGCACTCCACAAGTACATTGAGCGACAAAAAGTCGTCTGGAAGCACGGTGTCGTTCTTTCTATTCTCAGCGCCCGCGCGGAAGTAATCGAAGAGGTTGGTTATGAAAGATCCTGCATTCATATTCGTGTTTCAGGAACTGACAAAAAACGGCTTCTCTCTGTTATTCGTCACGAGCTAGATAGAATTCACGATAGCTTTGAACGGTTAGAAACTGAAGTGCTAGTTCCCTGTAACTGCTCAGAGTGTAAAGGGAACCAAACTCCTTACACCTTTCCCTACCAAACACTGCTCAAATCCATTGAGAAGCGAAACTACAAACTTCAATGTCTCTACAGCTTTGAGCAAGTAAACGTTCGTCGCCTAATTGACGATGTGTTTGAAGCTGATAGAGAATTTGAGCCCAAAAGAGACCCTGAGTCTAAAGGACGCAAAGCACATCCAGACGACTTTACAGAAAAATATTCTTCTGAACCAGAAATAGAATCACCCTTTAATAACAAGTTCAATATCACTGTTAACCTCCCAGAACAGCGCTATGAAAAATCAGACACCATCAATGTCAAGGGTGACGTTCAAAACAGTCAACTTTCTGTGGGTAATGACAACACCCTCAACCAATCTATTAGCCAGCTGGACCCAGATAGCCTGAGCCTCACCCAAGATCTCAGAGCTCTCCTCGAAGACCTCTCACAAGATTTCAGATCTGATACCGAACGCGGCCAAACCAAAATAAAAGACGCTGTCCTCGCCGAGATTCAACAAAAGCCCACCCTAAAAGCCCGCACCCTAAAAGCTTTCAAAGCTGCCAGTGAACAAACCCTAATCGAAGCCCTTGATCACCCTGTTGCAAAAGTTACGATCAAAGCGATTAAGGGCTTTCTTGAGGGGTAGAAGCGATCGCCGTGAATAATCGGCCCTTTTCAGTTATTCGCTAATCGTTTGAGATGATATCGTTTGACAAACGGGAAGCGATTCCAAGGCTTCCGGATGAGTGCCGAAGTAGGCTTCAAGGTAGGTGCACCCTTCACTGAGCAGCGCGTCTAAATCTTTTATCTGCCATAGCTGCGCGGTATTATCTTCACTGGCGGTGACGACCCAGCGGCCATCTGCACTGAACTGGGTGCTTTTAATTCGGTCCTGATGGCCTATGAGTTCTTGCAGCAGCTGGCCGGTTTCTACGTCCCAAATGCGGGCTGTTGCGTCGTCGCTGGCGGTGACAACCTGCTGACCGTCAGCGCTGAAGCTGGCGTTGGTGAGTAAGCCCTGATGACCGGTAAGGATGTGTAGCAGCTCGCCGGATTGTGTATCCCATACCCGGGCTGTTCTATCGTCGCTGACGCTGACGAGCCGCTGAGCGTCTGGGCTAAATGCCAGATTAATTACTGTGCCGGTATGGCCTATCAGCTCATACTGTTGCTTATTGGCTTCAACGTTCCATAGCTGAACGCTGTTTTCAGCGCTGGCGACGGCCATCAGACGGCTATCTGCACTAAAGCTGGCGTTGTCTCCAGTCCAGAATTGTTGTTCTGATATGACGCTGAGCTGCTCGCCCGTTTCTAGATTCCAGGTTCGTAAAGTGTTGTCGTTAATGCTCACAGTGAATAAACGACGTCCGTCTGGGCTGAAGCTAGCACTGTCGATGATGCGATTGTGGCCTGAGAGCGTGTGCAACAGCTGGCCGGTCTGTGTATGCCAAACGCGGGCTGTTGCGTCGCCACTGATGGTGACAGCTTGGTCACCGTTTGGGCTGAAAGTTGCGGCGGTGACCCATTCGTCGTGGCCGATTAGCTCGTGTAGCAGCTGGCCGGTTTGGGCGTTCCACAGGCGGGCGGTATTGTCGTTGCTAGTCGTAATTACCTGTTGACCGTCTGGGCTGAAAGCTGCCTGATTGATCCAGTGGGCATGCCCCGTGAGTTCTGAGATTGTTTGCCGGGTTTCTACGTCCCAAATACGAGCGGTTTGGTCGGCACTGGCGGTGAGCACTCGGCGGCTGTCGGGGCTGAAAACGACGCTGTTTACCCAGTCGGTATGGCCGATTAGCTGCTGCGATCGCTGCTGAGTTTGCGTATTCCACAGGCGGGCGGTGCTATCAGCACTGGCTGTAAGCACCTGAGTGCCAGCTGAATTGAATTGGGCGGTGTTAATTATTCCCTGATGGCCGACCAGGGTGTGAATTCGCTGGCCCGATGCGTTGTCCCACAGGCGCGCGGTTTCATCTAAGCTGGCGGTGATAATTTGGCTGTCATCTTTGCTAAAGCTGGCGCTGTGCAGCTGGTTTCGGTGACCGGTGAGTTCATGGACGAGCTGACCAGTCTCAACGTCCCAGACGCGCGCGGTGGTATCGTCACTGGCGGTTAAAATCTGGCGACCACTGTGACTGAATTGGGCTATGCGAATCCAGTCTTGATGGCCGACCAGGGTGTGAATCAGCTCGCCGGTTCTGGCATTCCAGATGCGAGCGGTGGCGTCATTAGCACCGGTGACCACCTGCCGACCGTCCGGGCTGAATTTGGCAGCGCGTATGCCTCTTTGATGGCCGGCTAAGGTGGTGAGTCGTTCGCCGGTGTTAGCGTTCCAAACGCGGGCGGTTTTATCGGCGCTGGCGGTGATAATTTGCTGGCTGTCGGCGCTGAAGTCCACTGTGCGAATGAGGTTCTGGTGGCCAGTGAGTTCATGCCGCAATTCTCCTGTTTGTACGTCCCATATCTGAGCTGTATTTCCCTGGTCTAGCGTGGCCAATTTTTGGCCATCGGGGCTGACACGCGCGACGTGGATGGTGCGGTTGGTGCTCACAAAACTTTGTAGAGGCTGTGGCTGTGACAGATCCCAGATATGAAGCGAACTAGACAATCCTCGATTGGTGATGCTGGTTAGGCCGCTGATCATTTCTTCTAGGCCAATGGTGGATCCGTCTGATTTGGTCAGTGTGTTGGTAACGATGTAGCTACGATCTGCGCGCGCTTCTCCGCTGCCTTCTCCACTGCCTATAAAGCCCGTCTCTATAATGATTCCTTGATATCCAGCTAGCTCGTGTAATAATTTGCCGGTTTTGGCCTGCCATAGCCTGGCGACTGCTCCCGCTTCAATCCCCATACTTGCTGTGATTAAAAGGCTGTCATCTTCGTTGAAAGCCACTCGGTTGACTAACCCTGGGTGGGTGAACTGATTTTTTTCGGTGACGGCTGGCAAAATAGTATTGAGTGCAGTGAGCGGCGCGGTGGTCACCTGATTGTTTTTAGAGCCGGTCTGCTCCAGCAACTGCTGGAGCTTTTGCCCTGCGGACATCGCAACTAGCAAGCTGTCGAGCGGCGCTGCTTCAAACAGTTGAAGTGCCTGAGCACTCTCTTCTTCTAGGGCAAAAGTAGTTCTCACTCGATCTAAATCAGCGGTGACTTCAGCTTGTTCTGCTTGGGCGACTGCCAGGTTTTCGTTTGACTGCTGTGCGCTTGCTTCTGCCACCTGCTGACTGGCTCTGGCTGCTTCTGCGGCCTGCTGTGCCTGTTGTCTTTCGCTCTGAACGCTAGAGAGCTGTTGTTGTGCTGTTTGGACCTCGGTCTGAGCGGCTTTTACTTCGGCTTGGGCGGCTTGGGCGATTAGCTCGGCCTCTTCGGTTTGTTGACTGGCTCGTGCAAATCTTTCTTCCGCTGTTCTGACGTCGGCCTGTGCCTGGGATAGTCTTTGTTCGGCCTGTGACATCGCCTGTTCAATACGGTCTTTTTCAGCCTGTGCTTCGCTGGCTGCTTGCTCAGACCGTTCGGCGGCTTGCCGGGCGGCTTGGGCGGCCTGCCGATCGCTATTGGCTTCAATGGCCCTTTGTCCGCCCCAGAAAGTGGCAGCCGTGGCAGCAGCGATCGCTAGCCCGGCAATGATGGCTGTTCTGCGCCGGGTTCGCTGACCGCGAATGACCGCTGCTTCGGTCTCTGCTCGGGTGGCTGTCAGGTCTTGATTGGCTGCTGCGAGCTCGCTTTCTGCCTGCTGACGGGCCTCGCTTAAAATGCGGTTGCCTTCGGCTTCAGCTTCTAGCGCGGTTTGCGTGGCGGCTTGCTCTAGGGCCTGACTCGCGGATAAAAATAAGCGATCCTGGTCGGCTAAGCTGCGGCTTTCATCGGCCCAGGCTAGCGCGGCTTGTAACGATTGGCCGCGCAGCAGGCGGGAGTCGTCTTGGCGATTGGAGGCTAGCCAGGCGGCGATCGCAGCGCCATAGGGCCGTAGTTTTGCCAGGCTTGTGGCTGTCCAGGTTGTATTGAATACCGCTTGATAGATGGGGTTGGCTACGCGCAGGGTGTTTTGTTCGGCGCGAACCAGTCCGGAGAGTCGCAGCTCTATTTGTTCTTCGCTGTTGTCGGCAGGGACTTCTCCTGTTTGCAATATCTGTTGGTACAGGCCCAGCAGTCTGCCCGAGCGTTCTTCATTGGATAGGATGCGATCGCGAATTGTTTTTAGATGAACAGAAACGTCTTGGGCTTCCCAGTCTTGAATGATTTGCGATCGCACCAAATTACTGACATACGCTTGCTCACTGCCCGCAGCGACAATTACACCAGCGTCAGCGTCACTAGAATTAGAGATTAACTGACACAGCCGCTGTGTGAGAAATGGCTGGCCTTTTGTCCAGCGCAAAATCTCTGCTAAAACCGCTTTCTCGTTTTCGACCTGCGCGGTTAATCCTGTTTCTAAAGGCGTTGCTTCGTTCAGTTGAAAGCCCTGAAGGTCAATGAGCTGGCCCCCGATGTTAAAAGAAGTTCGCTGTTTGTCTCTGATCAAATCGCTAGGGGTAGCGACACCTAACAAGACAAAAGTTAAACGGCAGTAAGCCTCATGGTCTGAGCGCTCCTGATAGAACGTGCGCAATAGCGCAAAGAAGTCGTCATTAAAATCGAACTTGAACAGACTATCGATCTCATCAATGAAAATAACAATCGGTTGCTCGATTGTCTTTAACAGTATATCTTCTACAAATTCACTAAAGCGCTGAATGGGAGAAAGCCCCGCTCTTTCTTTCCACCATTGCAGCACCTGTATTTTAAGCCCTAAGCTGCGGCTAAGCCGACGAATCACGCCCAACAGCCACTCTTCTGATGTAATTTCTCCTTCTAAAATAGCGGTTGCTTCTACGACGCCACAGGCCACACCTTCTGAGCGTAACCTTTGCATAGTGCGCACCCGCAGACTCGACTTACCCATCTGCCGAGAATTGAACACGTAGCAGTACTTTCTCGCTTTAAGCGCTTCGTAAAGCTGTTGATCGGCCTGACGGGTCACGTAGGAGCGTGCATTTTTGCGCAGCGCGCCGCCTACCGTATATTGAAACGAGTTTGCACTCATAACGACTACTCCAGGTGATCTTTAAAGTATTGTCGGTACACATCGCAGCGGGGGAGGGCTTCGTTGCCCTGTAGAGAGACCAGACCCATGCTTTCCAGCTTGAAGGCTGACTGGGCGTCAATGTCTACACCGCGATCTTTTTGCACTACCTGGCGTAATGCGGCGGCTAGCTGGGGATAGACCTGCAAGTTCAACAGATGGCGCCGTAGATGATCGCCGTAGATGCCGCCTTCGGTATGGGCGGTTTCGCTGAGTTCGTTTAGGAGAATGTCTTCTCGGCGTAAGTGGTAGAGGGCTTTGCGCACTAGGTAGGGATGGCCGCCGACCAGGGTCATGAGCTGTTCTACCTGGTTAGCTGTGCCCGACAGGTTGTAGCGCTGGGCCAGGTCACTGACTTGTTCGAAAGTAAATTCGGGCAATTCAACGTTTTTACCAACGTTGAAAGGAGACTGATTAATGTTTAGCGGTACATAGACTTCGGTGGAGTGGACAATCACTAGCCTGAGGCTTTCCCATAGCTCGCTGCTAAAGTCTCCGTAGCGAGCGGATTCGTACCAGGAGCGGACCAAAGAGAAAAAACTGTCGGCGATTTCTCGGTGGGGGAAGACCATGTCTACTTCATCTAAACCTAAGACTAGAGGGGCTTCTAGGTCGGGCAGCAGACATTCTTCAAAGTAGGCGTTGCACTTATCTTTAACGCCATAGTCGCCGGTCCAATAGTCTTCGAGTTCTTTGAGCTTTTTTAGGCGCCGGCCAATTTGCTCGCAAAACCAGCGCAACAGTTTGTTGAGATCGCTAAAAACGTCGTGGTCGGCCCGCTGAAAGCTGAGTGGAATGGCCTGGCACCCTTGCTCTCTGGCGTGGTTGAGCGTGCGTGCCATCAGGGAGGTTTTGCCCATTTGGCGCGGCGCTTTTATCCGAATGAGTGAACCGGGCTGCATAATCTCTTCGAAGCAGTCGGTTTCGATGGGTGAGCGAGCGACGTACAGGCCAGACTTGAGCGGTACAGAGCCGCCGGGTTCTCGCTTTAGCTCAGGTTCTGCGACGGGGAGGGGTGGTTGTTCTAAGCTGTCGGCTATTGCCGCTGAGATAGGGCTAAGCGGGTAGGCTGGGTCTGCTAGGGAGATATGTCTGTGGGGTTCAAGATTGCTCTGCTGATTGGTCTGTGGATTGGTTTGTGGGTTGGATTGGGGAGGTGTGAAGGCCGCCTGGTGACTGGTGTCGTTGGCGATTAACTGTTTGACGTCTAGGAGCAGCTGTTCGGTGTCTGCTGGGGAGGTCCATTCGCGCTGCTGAATTTGTTGGAGGTAGCCGCGAAGGTCGTAGTTGAGCGGGTCGTCTAGGGGAAAGTTGATCCGGATAGGGAGAATAGCCGGGCGGTTGTTGTCGCACTGGTCGCGGAGCCTTTTGGCCCGGCGCACTTCTTCTGTGACCATTTCACTGGTGGCTGACTGAGGGGAGAGCAGCAGCAGCATGTAGTCGCACTGATCTAGTTCTGCGCTGATGCGTTTGGCCCAGGGCTCTCCGAGCTCAATGCTTTCGCCTGCCATAAAAGGGAGATGGCCCTCGGCGCGCAAGGTCTGGAAAAACTGTTGAGCTAAGTCAGTATCTGGTGATTGGTCTCGGTAGCTGATGAAGATTCTTTTTGGTTCAGGTGCCTGTTCAGCTGTTTCAGATTGGCGGGCTGGTTGATTCGCTTGATGGCTGCTGGCCTGACTGATTTGCTGAGACTGCTGAGACTGCTGAGGGTGGGGTTGAACAGCTGTGTGTCCTTTGATTTGAAGTACTGGCGTGTGGACTTCGGGAATGTCTTCTAAGTCGATGGCGCTAAGGCCGAATTCGTAGGCTTCTGGGTAGGTGCGATCGTAGCCGAGGGCGTCGTAAAAGCCGGTGGCGAATTTGATGGCGGCGGTATCACCCACAACCTGGTGCATGCCGATGACATAGGGGACATGAGTGACGAGGGCCTGGGCCTGCACGTCTGAGTAGCAGGCGTTAAGCAGGACGCATTCTAGGGTGGGAAATTGTTTAAAGAGGCGGGAGAGGGCGCGATCGCTTACTTGCTTCGCCCTACCCTGGCCATCATCTAGCACTAGGCCCTGATCGCCCTCGCCATGGCCACAAAAATGCACAATATGAGGCTCATATTCCAGCAGGGCCCGGCGCAAATCGTCGGTTTGAACGGCCCATTGAGAAATGACTTGGAATCTGTCACGGCCGGCCGACCGTTTCAGCCCTTCCTGAATTTCGCGTACTTCTGCATCTAGCCGCAGCTTTCCTGTCCCTTGAGGATTGGCAGCTAAAATGAGGATTCTACGAACAGGTGCTTTGTTCATTGTTATTTCATGGACGCCGTTGAGATAATGCTTGATGAAGTGCGGAGACTGTGGCGGTAGAGCAGTGGATTATTCGTAGATTACTCCTAATCGGCGTTTGGCGGATACTGTGTAGCCTTTATGCGGTATTAACTTCAATTTTTCTTGAGTCTTTCCGGTCACTTTAGAACGATTGCTCAAAGTCGCCTAGTACCCACGCAGGTACCGTTTCAGCATGGTATTTATGAATGATGCTGGCGCATGCGTTTAGCGCTGCTCTTTCAGGCGCTCTAAAACCTCTGTTGTAAAAGGATTTTGGCCTGCCTGTAGCGATTTAATCCAATCCTGGCGCTGCTGATTTTTTTCAGCATCTGTAGTGTGTTCTATAAAAAATTGAAAGTCTTCGATGGCGCCTGGGGTATCACCTGTGAGGGCCCTGGCGATACCTCGAAGATCGACTGCGAAGGCGCTGTTGCTGCCCTCAGGGAAGCTGATAATTGCTTGCTCGCAGGCGGGTAAGACCTCAAGGGCTTTTCCATTTAAGGTGCCTTGAAAGCAGATGGACTGTAGCTGCCAGGCCAGGTAATCCAGGCTGGGATCGAGCTGTTGAAGTTCTTTGATAGTAGCGATCGCAGCTGCATAGTCCTCCGCTGCTATCAGCTTTCTGCTTTCGGTGAGCTTTGATTCTATTTGAGCAATGCGCTGTGCGATCGCCTCGGGCGACTGGTCTATCTCAGGTGTGTTCGGATAGAGGTCAATATTTTCGTTCCACTGTAGGGCCTGGCGCAATGTGGAAATGGCCTGTTCAGGCTTTTGCTCATGGGCAAGCTGCGTGCCTTCTGCGGCGAGTGCTGGAGCGGCGAGTGCTAACCGCTCGGGTGTCTGACAGCTGGGTAATGCTTCTAACTCTCTGGGGTGCTGGCTTAGATAACTCTGTGCCCAGTCGCAGCCTCGCGCTAAAAGCCGATCTAAAGATTCAATGGGCCACAGACGAGCGCCTCCAAATTGCGAAAGCGTTAATAGATTTTTGCTATCAGGGCTGAATCTGACATCGCTGACTGGCTCTGTATGGGTAAAGACCTGTATAGATTTGCCCTGCGTAGTCCATAGACGAACGGTGCTGTCGAGAGCAGCGACGGCAATATATTTACCATCTGGACTGATGCTAACGCGGTCAGTGTCTGGACTTCGAAAATCTGGCAGATTCGGAATGCTGAATTTGTCTATTTGTAAGCCCGCCCGCTCATAAACATACAGTGTGCTATCCGTTCCTGCTATGAAGAGCTTTTCGCTATCTGGACCGAAGCTGATATGGCTGAGTGACGTTTCTGCTGCATGGCTAAAGGCGTCTATATGAGTGCCGTCTAGCTGCCACAGATGAACAGTTTCTCCCTCAATAGATGAGTAGCCCACCGTAGCTAGTGTCTGTCCATCTGGGCTAAAGGCTACATCAACAAAGGCTTCTTCTGGTTCAAAGGCTTTGATCAGTGTGCCATCGGCGCGCCATAGCTGAAACCCACTGCCTTCTACTTGGAATGTAAAAAAATTGCCGTCTGGGCTGAAGCTAGCATTAGAGACGTCTCTTTCAACATCCAAGGTTTTTATGAGCGTGCCGTCTATTTTCTTTAGCAGCACAGGATTACTGATGGGCTGACTAGGCGGCTGACTTTGCCTTCGTCTTCGCAGGTTTAAGATTGACAATAGAGTTTCACCGTCCGGGCTGAGGACCAGCTGTCGCTCTGTTTCAGGCGTGCCTTTTCCACGCTGCGTCCGGCTGTGGATAACTGTGCCATCAAACCGATGGAAAAGAATGTCAATGTTATATAACACTGTTGATATTGTCTGGCTATCTGTACTAAAGCTAGCGCTCTCAATGCTGCCGCTCGGCCCAAAGCTTTGCGTAGAGAGATTAGAAATATCCCACACATGAAAGCGCCCGCCTGTATTCACGAGCAGCTTGTCTCCCTCAGGAGAGAACTTAAAGTCGTAAGCCGCTCCTATTTGTGTGATTTCTTGTGTGGCGCTTTGATCTAGCGAGTGAATACGAATTTTGCCACCGTTGCCCATCACAATCTTTGTGCCATCTGGACTAAAGCTTGCGCCTGATAATGATTGCTCTATCGGCCCGAGGCTTTTGATGATAGTACCGTCCATTTGCTGGACTTGTAGCCCAGTTTCTGGTGCGATTACCAGTGCTATCGGTATATTGTCAGCGTTGTAGCCGATAGTGTGAATTCTGTTTGGATTGTTGTTATGGGTTTGTATGAGTGTGCCGTCGGATCGCCATATCTGAGCTGTGCCGCTGTGAGCAAGTGTGATGATGTTTTGCCCATTAGGACTGAAGGTTGCTTTATAGATGGGTTCGTCGCTCTCCAAAGTCTTTTCAGACTTGTTTTCTACGTTTCTGATACGAACTCCTTCTGCTGCAATGACTACAAAAGTCTTGCCATCGGGACTGAACCTAATTATCTCCGAAGGATTGATGTTTTCTCCGACTTCAATTTGTTGGATCAGTGAGCCGTCTATTTGCCGTATTGCTAGCCCATTCTGGTTGTAAGTTGCGATTAGCTCACCATTAGGACTAATATTTACGACCATGTGATTGTCTGTTAATGAGTTCCAGCTTTTCAGGATGGTGCCATCTAGCTGTTGCTCATATACTTGTCTCCCTCTTCCCCTTTGCTGTGTGCCTACCAAGAGGGTTTTGCCGTCAGTTTGAAAGCGGGCGTAGTTAGCTGGAGAAACCTGATGCTGTTCTCGAATGTTGTCGAGAATATGCCGCAGTGTAATCATCGGCTCAAAGGTTGAGTAGTTATTCAGGCGAGCGTCGTTTTTGTGGAGCTGTTTGAGTTCTTCGGCTAGTTGGAGCGCACTGACTAAAGCCTCTAGCTCACCGTTGCCTGATTCAAACTGACGCAGCGTTCGGCTCGATTCTATTTCCAGGCGAGCGACGGTTTGGGCATAGTTCAGTTTCCTTTGGCTGTAGAAACCGATGAATATAGCGATCGCACTCGTCACGCCCAGTCCTAAAATCCCCACTCTCAGCGTTCTTCTTGCTGTTTGATACGCCCGATCAATAATCTTTTTGGCTTTTACCGTTGCTGCTTTTTCCTGCTGCTCTAGCTTCAGCGCCTGCTGTGCCGATTCTTTTTCTTGTTCTTGGCTCATATTCAAGAACTGATAGTCTTGATCGCTGAGGCTTTTACCCAGGGCCCAGTCTTGAGCATCTTGCAGCGCCTGTCCTCGCAGCAGCCTGGAATTATCGATGCAGCCTGAGGTGAGCCACGCAGCGATCTCTTTGGCATGAGGACGCAGGTTAGCAAGCTGAGTTTCTACCCAGTCCATGTTGAATATGCTGCGATAAATTCGGTTGGCGACCTGTAGCTGGCCTTGTTGTTCTGCGACCAGGCCAGAGAGTCTTAGCTCTATTTGTTCTGGGCTGCTGTCGGCGGGAAGTCTGCCGGTTTGCAAAATTTGTTGATACAGGCCCAGCAGTCGTCCGGCCCGCTGCTCGTCTCTTAAAATTCGCAGCTGAATGGTTTTAAGATGTTCGGGCTGATCTTGCACCTCCCAGTTATGGAGAATTTTGGTTTGAATGACTTCGTCTACAGAAAGTGTCTGATCTGAGGGCATGAGCTGACAGACCTTTTGGGTCAAAAAGGGCTGACCCCCCGTCCAGTCTAGAATCTGTGTTAAGGCGGCGTCTGGGTCTGCTGCTTTTGAGGTTAATCCTTGCTTTAAGGGCTGGGCTTCGTGTAGCTGAAATCCTTTGAGGTCGACGGCTGTACCGATGTTGAAGGGGGTGCGTGCTTTATCTTGAATTAAATCTGAGGGCGTGGTCACGCCCAGCAAGGCGAAGGTTAATCTTTGGTAGGCCGAATTGTCGGCCCGGTAGTTGTAGCAGGCCCGAATCAGGGCAAAGAAGTCGTCTTTAAAGGGAAGGGGCAAAATGCTGTCAATTTCGTCAATGAAAATGACAATGTTGTTAGAAATCTCAGTGAGTAAAACCTCTTCAATAAATTCTCCCACTGATTGGATGGGAGAAAGTTCTTGCGATCGCAGCTGCCAATCTCTTGATCTGGTGGTCGTGCCTAAACTACTCATCAGGCGTCGAATCACCCCTCGAAACCACTGCTCAGGCGTAATGTTGTAGCTACCAATGGCCGAAATATCGAGTACGCCGCAGGTGACACCTTCTGCCTGTAAGCGACGCATGGTTTGCACCCGCAGGCTCGACTTACCCATTTGTCGGGCGTTGAGCACATAGCAAAATTCTCCCATTTGCAATGCTTCGTATAGTGCATTATCTGCAGCGCGCTCTACATAGGTGGGTGCGTCTGCTGCCAGACTGCCGCCTACCTGGTACGCATAGTTTGAGCCGGATAAGTTTGAGCCGGATAAGTTTGAGCTAGGTAGCTGAGCCATAGCAGTTTGGTGATCGCAATAGTGAAATGCCTATTTAGAGGAATCTTCAAGATCTGGAACATTCTAAAAAGCGTAACAGGCTTGGTTGCTACTGAAGTGATCAAGAGACACAATGAAAACCGTAGAACAGAGCTGTGGTGATGAGTAGTCTGATTGGAAAGCGTCTGCAAGGCGGAAAGTACAAGCTAGAAGCGGTACTGGGTCGAGGTGGCTTTGGTCTGACGTTTCGCGCTCATCAAAACTATTTAGACCAAGTGGTAGTGATCAAGACGCTGAATGAGGCGTTCTGGAGTGCACCGAATCTAGAGCAGCTGCAAAAGCAGTTTCAGGATGAGGCTCGGCGACTGGCGCTATGTAGCCATCCGAATGTGGTACGCGTAAGCGACTTTTTTGTAGAAGATCGGTTGCCCTACATGGTGATGGATTATATTCCAGGGCGATCGCTCTACGATATGGTCCTACCTGCGAATGCTTCCCCGCAGCCGTTGAGTGAGTCGGCTGCGGTGGGCTACATTCATCAGATTGGCAAAGCCCTTCAGGCGGTTCATGCTAAGGGCCTATTACATCGCGATGTAAAGCCGCAGAATATTATGATCCATGAGCTGACGGGCGAGGCGGTGCTGATTGATTTTGGCATTGCTCGTGAGCTGACTCAGAATCCTTCGAAGACGCATACGAGCATTGTGTCTGAAGGCTATGCGCCGATTGAGCAGTATTTGCCAAAGGCACAGCGATCGGCGGCGACGGATATTTATGGACTGGCGGCGACGCTATATACCTTACTGACAGGGGAGATTCCGGTGGCGGCGGTGTTGCGCGATCGCAATCCGATTGTGCCCGTGCAGCAGCTGCGGCCGGATGTGAGTGGTGCTGTTGCGAATGCGATCGCTCAAGGGATGCAAATAGAGCTTAAAGATCGTCCTCAGTCGGTTAACCGCTGGCTCTCTTCATTGACGACTAACCGTACGCGACATCCTAAAGAGACTACGCCACAGAGAACAGAAGCACGCCCGGGTCCGACGCCCTCACAGTTTCCCACTAAGGTGGTGGCCCCGGCCTACCAACAGACGCCGACTGCGACGGGGGGAAACGCGACGGGGGGAAGAACGGTCGCGGTCCCATTACCCAATGAGGGGCGCTACGGCACGGTGGTCGCGCCAGCGAATCCAAGCGGCGTTGCGGGAACGGGTGCTGAGAAAAAAGGCTGTGGCTGCCTGTCTACGCTAGCGATGACCACGCTACTGATTGCTGGAATTGCCGCGGCTGGCGGATACTGGGTTGTGCAGCGGCTAGCCGGTGGAACGCCGTCTTTAGACCTACCAGGCGTAGAGCTGCCGGGCGATGACGTGGCTGTAGAAGATCCTACCGATGTGACGATAGAAGACTCGGAAGATGACGAGACAACAGCTGAGGAAGACGCAGACGAAGCTGACGAAGAGAACTCTGACGAGGCTGAAGAGCCGACAGAAGAAGACGTTGCAGCAGACGAGCTGAGTGATTCACCTGTCGCGGTTAATCCCCCAGCAGCTTCTGGGTCGCCGCCGCTATTACTCTCTAACAGCGGTGCCAATCCGCAGCCTGGCAGTAGCGGCAATATGGTTGCTGTACCGGGAATTGCACCGGGAGATTCTGCGAATAAGGTGCGCAATCGGCTGGGGGCGCCCAGTCAGAGTTCTACGGTGAATGGCTACGCTACCGATGTGTATAGCGTGGTGCCTAACCGGGTGCAGCTGGGCTATGTGTATGACGAGAGTAATGCGGTAGTACAGTCGGAGGCGACCTTCTCGGCTAATGTGGATCGCCT
>CALDSK010000148.1 GCA_937911865.1 uncultured Synechococcus sp. | reverse complement strand
CCACGCAACCGCCCGCTCCCCTCCCCCCTACATCCCAAAACTGCCCCACGCTCTCCGCTTTGAAGACGCCTTAACCCTGCTAGAAGAGAAAACCTACGATCTCGTTTTACTCGATCTTCATCTGCCAGATGGTGAGGGGTTAGAACTTATCAAACAGCTCAAGCAGAAGGCTCCAGAGACCCCTGTTGTTGTCTTAACTGGCCTTCAAGACGAAACTGTTGCAGTCGCCGCGCTTGAAGAAGGTGCGCAAGATTACGTATTAAAGTCAGACACTTTTTCACCTGCAAGACTAGCGCAGATAGGACCTACCGATATGGGTAATTGGCTGGTCAGGCGTATTCAGTACGCCATCAAGCGCGCAGAAATTGAAAAAAAGAGAGAAATTGAACAAGCTCGCTATTCTCTAGCTCACCAGGGCACCAATGAAGTCATTTGGGACTGGGATCTCAAGAATGACCACATCTATCTATCTTCTCGCTGGAATGCGCTACTAGGCTTAGGCAATAGTGCAGCTAGCAGCGATCCGAACGAATGGCTCGCGCGTATTCATCCAGAGGATCGCACCCGGTTTGAACAAACCTTGCAACACTACCTAGAGCAACGCCACCAGAAATTTTACTGTGAATACCGCCTTCGACATGCCAATGGAGACTATATTTGGGTACTTGCGAAGGGTAAAGCACTTTGGGACGAAGCAGGCATCGCCTATCGTATGGTAGGGTCACAAGCAGACATTACGTTTCGCAAATCACAGGAAGCAGAAGCCTACCAAAAAAGAGAGCTGGCTCAAACGGTGATGCACACGGTCGGAGCAGGACTGCTATCTGTGCAAGCAAGGCTTTTTATCAACGAAGGACTATATGAGGAAGCCGAGCCTCTATTAGAGTGTGCCCTGGCCGTTCGCAAGTCTCTTTTGGGCAATCGTCATCCAGATGTCGCCATTAGCCTTTATAACCTGGCGGCACTTTACGACAATCAGTTTCGATTTTTAGAAGCGGAACCGATGTTTAAAGCAGCGTTAGCCATTTTTGAAGACAGCTTAGGCCCACAGCATCCCTGCACACAGCAGGTAAAAAACAAAGTTGTTCTGCTATGTCGTCTAAATCAAGCAATGCAAACTGCTGTTGAAAAGCGAGCCGCTTGCACACAAGATTCAGACGAGACTGTTTAAACGAAATGCATTAAATAAACGGCGAACTATAGGAATACACAGGGTATGACCTTATTCAAAATAATTCCACTTTTTGTCATTCATCCACTACGGCTTTTTTACTATGAACAATTGTTCGGTTTTTCCAGGCTTTCACGCACTATCAGAGCCGATTCGGCTGCAAATTATTGAGCTGTTGCAAGGCGGTAGCGAACTGTGCGTAGGCGATATCGGCAGAGAGCTGGGCATTCCACAGTCAAAGCTCTCTTTTCATCTAAAAACGCTCAATCAATGTGACTTAGTCATCACCAGAAAGCACGGTCGTCACATATATTACAAGCTCAACGTTGCTCAGTTCTCTTGCTTAGAAGAATATCTCTCGCAGGTACAGTAGAGAAGAATATCTCTCGCAGCCGCTATGGACGTAAAGCTCTTTAAGCCAAAAACCTTTCACTACTGCCTCTTCCAGATATAGACACTAATTTATAGACTAGAAACCGCTGCGCGATCGCGTCTCAACACCTCAGCCTTTACGTTTGCTCGGGTCGCCTTGAACATGCCAAAACGGCAAAGCCCGCTGCCAAACGCCAGACGCATCAACAGCAAAGTCGGCACCTCTCGCACAGACTTGATAAAGCCTGAGACACCAAATTTAATCAGTCCCTTCGGTCGAATCACACCCTGCCAAATCGAATCGATCCAGGACGGCAGCGTTTCTTGAGACCAATCTGCTGTTTGCACACTTCCCTCAACCATACCGGTTGCTTCCAGCAGCTCAGAAAAGCGCTCAATACTCGAAAACTCGGGATGTGACCACTGATCAAGCAGCTGTTTCATCACCGGTTTCTCCCACCAGTTCAACGGATGGCGACGCGCATCGCGCTGATTCCAATCCCCGACGACGAGTAGGCCGCCCGGCTTTAGCACCCGCAGCAGCTCTTGTGCAAACACGGCCTTATCTGGCATGTGTGGACCCGCTTCTAACGTCCACACCACGTCAAAGCTCTCGTCAGGAAAAGACAGTGCCATCGCGTCATCTACCATAAACTTCGCGTTTACACCTGCTGGCGTTAGCTGAGTTGCTCGCTCGACCTGCCCTGGGCTAATCGTCACCGCTGTGACATCAAACCCATAGTCCCTGGCCAGCACTCGGCTACTGCCAACGCTACCACAGCCCACATCCAGCAGCGTTGAGCCGGGTGCGCTTTGGTCCAAGCCGCCCCATCTCACCATCTCGTGCACAAAGTCAAACTTTGCTTGCCGAAAGTCTATCTGCCTGGGCGGCAAACCGTAGAGACCCAAGAGAATATGCTCGCCCCAGAAAAACTCCAAACTACCGTCCTGTGTCCATTCGTCGTAGGAGGTCGCCACCGAATCAGACGAATCGTAGCGCCGAGGGGTCAGTAAGTAAACTGCGATGCCCACAACAGGCAAAATCAACAGCAGCGAAAGAAGCAGGTTCATGGACTCAACAGTTGAAAAGGCTTTATATTCCTTAATAATACTATCCGCACAGGATTTCTCGGTACATGGCAACAACGGTTAACGACAAAAGCCTGAAGCTTGCACTCGCTCAACTCGGACCGGGATTGCTCATGGCTGGCGCTGCCATCGGCGTTTCACACCTGGTGCAAAGTACGCGTGCTGGGGCAATGTACGGCTGGAGTGCCCTGATTTTTGTGCTGTTAGCCAACCTCATGAAATATCCATTTTATGAGTACGGTCACCGGTATGCCGCCGCGTCTGGGCGCAACTTGATCCAGGCCTACCGGCAGCAGGGCAAACGGGTTTTTATTCCGTTTTTGTGTATCAGCGCTATCAGTGCGATCGGTAGCTTTGCGGTGGATGCCTTTGTTGCCGCGATGCTGCTGCAGTACCTTTGGCTGCCGCAGGTCTCTGTTTCAGTGCTGGCAATCGGCGTCCTGCTCTTTTGCTGGAGCTTAATTGCCATCGGACGCTATCGGCTATTCGAGCAGATTACGAAGTGGTGTGTCATTTTGCTATCGGTGGCGACGATTGCCGCAGTTGTGATGGCGGTTGTTACAGCGATCGCATCACAACACGTCCTACCCTCAGACATAGCGGCGCAGACTTCCAGCACCGTGGAATTAACGAGCCAAATCCTTAAAGCCAATACCTCATCGGCAGAGATAGTTGCTGCTACAACCACCTTGACTCGGCCCACTATCTTTTCCTGGTCAGCAGTGCCTTTTTTAGTCGCGTTTATGGGTTGGATGCCAGGTGGTCTAGAGCTTTCGGTATGGCAATCGCTGTGGGTTCAAGCAGATAAACAAGACAGCGGCCAGTCGGCTTCGATGGCAGAAGCCAGCTTTGATTTTAACTTTGGCTATCTGCTGACTGTTGTCTTGGCCTGTCTATTTTTAGTGCTCGGCACCCTGACACTGCCAGAGCAAGGCCTAGCCGTCGAACCTGCGGCGTTTGCAGGACAGCTAGTGAGCATGTATACCAGCTACATCGGAGCTTGGGCAGAACCGATAATTGGGCTATGTGCGATCGCGGCCATTTTCTCCACGACTTTCACCGTAGTTGACGCCTTTCCGCGCACCCTAGAAGCGGGTCTTTATGAGCTTTTGCCAGCCAGCCGAGCGATAACTTTTCCCATACGACAGGCGATCGCCCTAGCGCTTATCAGCCTAGCGGGCCTACTGCTTACCCTGTTTACAGCAGGCTTTGAACCTTTAATTAACACTATTACTATCATTGCTTTCGTAGCCGCGCCTTTCTACGCTTGGCTCAACATGCAGAGCATCAAAGATCTAGAAATCGCGGCTCAGCCAGCCCCTTGGCTGTCAAAATTGGCACTCGTAGGGTTTGTCTACTTATCAGGCTTCAGTCTGCTCTACATTGCGCTTCAGCTTAATGAGCTGACAGCTTAGTGAATCGGTATCAATAAACCAGTATCAGTGAACCGGTATCAGTGAATCGGCTTTAGCGAGCCTACATCTTGTTAAACCGGCGAGTCGAAACCTTACGGAGATACAAAAACACAGACTGGGCCGAAAGGTACAGGTGAATCATCGTCGGAATCATGGCCGAAAAGCCCATCATCACACCGAAGTAGATATTCTTGATATTCTCTCTTCCCAGCGGGTCGCGGACCGCGCTCTCCAAGCGTCCCTCATATTTCGCTGAGCTTTGTACCAGCGATTCTGAAGACTGCTGTAGCATGCCAACTAGCCAGCCCGACACGGAAAACACCATCAGCACCCAAAAGGTCGCCACAATCGCGATCAGCACATCAATGCTCAAATGCGCAATGTAACTGGGCAGCGACGTCGTTTTCAAGGCTCTGCGTGCAATCCATACGGTAATAAAGAAAGAAATGCTGTCAAACAGCGCGCCCAAAAAGCCCACCGGAAATTGCATCAGCATATATTCCCAGCGCTCGCCGCTGACCGCCAGCTCCTGAGGATAGGCCGTTAAAATGGCCACCCAGTAGCAGGTCATGTTGAGCAGCATAAAAAAGATAAACAGCTTCGGAAAAAAGAAGACCAAGCGACCGCGTTTTTGCGCATAAAAATCTAGCAGCTTCCGCAAAGCATTTCGCCAAATAGCCATCACAGGCCGCGCACTGAGTTTCGTAGTCGCCATAGTCTTAAGCCTAAAAATTATTGACATACAGCCAATGTCCTAAGACATTAGGACATTGGCTAGTTAAGTTGCTTTGTCTGCTGCAGGCTGTAGCCTTCAGAAGCATCTTTAGCAACCGGACCAAACGTTATGATAATTTTGTTGGCAGCTGCCCATGAGCGGGCCAAATGCCGACAAAACACATACGGATTAAATAAATGCGTAAGGATTTCTACGTAAACAATCACGGTTATCAGACCGTTTCCGCATAAATCCTTCAATCACTAGTCCGGTATAGCAAATGTCACAGGCTATATCCGCTCTACATCCGTTCTAAGACATCAATTCCTAACAAAGACAGACCCAGCTTTAAGGTTCTTGCCGTCAAGTCGCACAGAACCAGCCTGGATGTGCGAGCGGGCTCATCAGCTTTGAGTACCGGGCAGCGATCGTAAAACTGATTGTACTTTTGGCTCAGCTCAAACAGGTACTGACATAGACGGTTGGGTAACAGATCGGTTGCCACTTCCTCTAGCACCACATCCATCTGTAGTAGATGTTTAGCCAGCGTAAACTCACTCTCTTCGGTCAGGGTCACATCGGCTTCTAACGCTGAGAGATCCACATTGCCGCTACGGCTAATGCCCTGGACTCTCACGTAGGCATACAGCATATATGGCGCTGTGTTGCCCTTCAAATCCAGCATTCTGTCAAAGCTAAACGTGTAGTCACTGATACGGTTTTGGCTCAGGTCAGCGTATTTGATAGCACCGATCCCCACTTTCTCTGCCACGTTTTGGATAAACGCGTCCGATTCTGTTCTTTCTTCTTTTTCCAAACGGGTTTCAATGTCTGTGCGGGTGCGGGCGATCGCTTCATCCAACAGTTCTTGCAAAGGCACCGCCTCACCCGAGCGCGACTTTAGCCGCTTACCATTTTCACCTAGCACTAGACCAAACGGCGCATAGCTTAACTCTACCGATTCTGGCACCCAGTTCGCTCTACGAGCCACCTGAAAAATCTGCGCGAAGTGGTTAGACTGACCAGCATCGGTGGTGTACACAATTCGATCTACTTTGTCTTCATTGATGCGATATCGAATCGCCGCCAAATCTGTTGTGGAATAGTTATAGCCACCGTTCGATTTTTGAACAATCATCGGCAGTGCCTCGCCGTCTTTGTTGGTAAACCCTTCCAAAAACACGCACTGTGCACCGTCGTCTTCAACCAGCAAACCGCTCTCTTGTAAATCTTCTATCACCGCAGGCAAAAACGGATTGTAGAAAGACTCTCCTCTATCGATAATATCTTCGGCGATATTCAACAGATCGTAAATCTTGCGGTACGAACGCTTAGAGAGCTGACACACCCGCTCCCAGGCATCTAAAACGTCAGGGTCGCCTGCCTGCAGCTTTACAACAGCCTGACGCGCAGTCTCCTTAAAGGTCTCGTCTTCGTCGAACCGTTTTTTTGCCTTGCGGTAAAAGGTTGCCAAATCACCAGAAGATGAAGCTTCAGCCGCCGCCTGCGGCTCCGGATAGGCTTCTTGTAAGTAGGCAATCAACATGCCAAAAGGGGTACCCCAGTCACCCACGTGGCTCACCTTCATGACATCGTGGCCCAAAAATTCCAGCACCCGAGCAAAGCATTCGCCAATCACCGCTGGGCGTAAGTGGCCCACGTGCATTTCTTTGGCAATGTTGGGGCTAGGATAGTCAACAATGATTTTTGCAGGCGGATTAGCTTTGGCAATGCCGAGGCGATCGCTTCCATGCATCGCCTTTAGTTGCGCCTCCAGATAGTCGGTTTTCAGCTTGAAGTTAATAAAGCCAGGACCCGCGATCGCAGGCGGCTCGCAAAAGTCTGATACCTCTAAATTTTCTGAGATTTGAGTTGCGATCGCTCTCGGATTCATTTTCAGCGGCTTGGCCAAAGACATCGCCACATTGGCCTGATAATCGCCAAACTTAGGATTGTTTGTACTGACCAGCAGCGGATCGCTCTCTCGATACTCATCGCCAAATGCAGCCACCAACGCAGCCTGTACACGGGTTCTTAATTCATTTAGCGTTGATTTCATAGCTTCAAAGTTGGGATAATCGCGCCGCCAGCCACCCTCAAAGGTGACTCACAAATTGACCTCATAATAATAAAGGCCTATCTGCCGCAACATCACACTAGCGCCCTTCCAAAAAGGCGATACGTATCTCTACGCATTGCACAGCCACGGCGGCTTAGTCACCTTCGATTTGAGCAATTACCCACTGCCGAAAAGCTTTCTTCGCCTTCCTCTGATTAGCAGATCGCGCTTGTTGCACGTATCGCTCTACGGCCTCTTTAATTGGCCATCCTGGAAACAAAGGGCTCTCTGTCATCTCTACGTACTTGCCATCACGCAGGCAATCAATACGTAAGCGCCCACCATCAAATCGCCACAGCTCTTTAACCCCCAGTCCAAGATAGGCATCCAACTGAGTTTTAGAAGTCAAGTCTATTTCAATAGCAAGCTCCGGCGGTGGGTCAACGCTCAAATCTATTCTCTGCTTTCCAGCCATGCGATCCGCATACTCAAGATAAAAACAATCATCAGGTTCGACCGCTTTTAGCATTCGCTCATTCTTAAATGTCGTAGAGCCGTAAGACGTGTAATCTCTCTCAAGTTCATCAAGCAAAACTTCTACACAGCGAGCAATGCAGGCTTTATCCATCTCGTGCGCTGGCATTGGTGCCACAATAGTTAAGGTTCCTTCGCTGTAAGCAATACGAGTGTTCCGGGTCTCACCAAGGTCACGCAAAATGTCTTCTAGCTCAGACCAGCTGACATCTTGGATTTCGACAGTTTGTCCCTCAGGCACCCTAATCTGCTGTAACTGTAGCGTAGTCATACGTTTCACCTATCCAATCGCAAGCACCTTACATACCTCTCTAGTATCGCTCATTTAACCGACTTCATCCCCGTACCATGCCTCGCCCAACCAAGGCCGAAATCGCCGCTGCCCACGGGCAAACCATGCCTGATATCATTGCCCCTGATCTCGATGTTCTCTTTTGCGGTATCAATCCCAGTCTCTATAGCGTCGTCATTGGCCATCACTTTGGCCGACCGGGCAACCGCTTCTGGAAGGCCCTTCATAAAGCGGGCTTTACCCCTCGCCTATACGATCCCAGCGAAGACGCTACGCTAATAGACCTGGGCTATGGGATTACCAACATGGCCCCTCGGGCTACCGCTCGCGCCGACGAACTCACGAAGGCTGAAATCAAAGCAGGCCAAGCGCTACTTGCTGCCAAGATCAAAAAATACCGCCCTAAGTGTCTAGCCTTTCTGGGCATTACCGCCTACCGAATTGCCTTTGCCCAGCCAAAGGCTAAGATCGGCCCCCAGCCCGACTGGCAAAACACACAAGTTTGGGCACTGCCTAACCCCAGCGGTCTTAACGCTCACTACCAGGTGGATGATCTAGCGGAAGTCTACAGCTGGGCTTTACACAATCAGCGTCAAATATAAAGTAACGAACACAATGGAGGAAACGTGAGGTTTTTACGGTTCTAGTTCTTGGGCATTGGCTCTTAGGTTATGAGTATCAATTGCTACATCGTTGTTTAACTCATTTGTCAATGCAAAAGTTTCTATTCAAAACCTGCCTAATCGGGGCTGCTTCTGTTTCCTTTTTGTTCGCATCCAACGCTCACGCTGCGGTTACTGATGCAGTCAACCTTAGAACCGAAGACAGCGAACTGTTCGATTTGTTCAATGGCACGGTAAATACAGAAAGGTTGGCGCTAGACGAACACACCCTACCCGAACTCTTCGCAGATTCACTACAGTGGGACGGACTCGCAAGCACTATCGACGTTTACTTCATTAATGAAGGTGCTGGCTACCGCAACCAGCTACTGTATTCGACCAACGGCGGAGAGCAATCGATGCTCTTTAACGATATTGCCTCTAAAGAGAGCATCTTGAAGAATAACGATGGCCCTTTGAAGCTAGGCGATGGCAAATCTATCTCTGGGCTCTCTGGCAATGTAGGCATCGATTTCTTCTTGAAGGCCAATGGTGCAAAAAATAGCAACGGAAAAGTATATGGTGCAGACGCGGAAAGTAATGCCGATGGGCTTCAGCACGTTGTAGCTCGGGAGTTTCAAACCGATGATGACAACTGGGTGCTGCTAGGGTTCGAAGATCTCTTCGGCGTGCACACTTCTTTGGGTGGCAAGTCCGATAGAGACTTTAACGATACAGTGATTGCTGTTCGCGGTGTGGTGGGTAATCGCACTGACGACCCCCAAGAGGTTCCTGAGCCCGTGGCATCGGTAGGTCTATTGCTGATGGGTGCACTCGGACTAAGTCAGACCCGTCGAAGAAAAGCAGAAACAACGTAAGCAAGCGCCAGAAAATCGGCAAAATCAAAATATAGAGTAGCTATATAGACCAACCGAAGAGAATAGGACGGTCCTCGCCATCGAGCTTTTCCCATCACGGAAAAACAGCTCGATGGCGAGCTTTTTGTAGCTATCGTATTGTGGCTACGTTACTTATGCAGCGATAGGTAACGAGCGCTGTAGGGCCTACCCACAGACAATTTGAGTGTGATATTCAGCGTCGCTCATCAGATCGAAGGTGCTCTCTACCCGGTCTAAGAAAACTTTGCCGTTGATATGGTCAAATTCATGCTGAATAATGCGTGCGACAAAGTCAGTAAAGACCTTTTGCTGCGATTTGCCGTGGCGGTCGGTGTAGCGAATTTCTATTTCACGCGATCGCGCCACCTGTCCGCATATCCCTGGCACACTCAAACACCCCTCCCAACCTGACACCTTTTCATCAGATAGTGCCACAAGCTGCGGATTTATCATCGGCGTCGGCTTCATGGTAGGCGCATGTAGATAGCGCAAATTTGGCCGAGACGCCACGATAAACAGCTGCAAGCTTTGAAACACTTGAGGCGCAGCAATCCCAACACCGTTGGTCTTTATCGCGGTATCAATTAAGTCGTCGATGAGCTTCTGGATCGCTGGATCATGGATATGATCAATGGAGGCAGCTGGTGCTCTCAAGACAGGATTGCCTAGTTCTGCAATTTTTAAAGGCGCAACTTTTAAAGATTCACTCATGTCATGGGTCCTAATGGGCTACCTGTCTAAATAAAGATGCCGGTCTAAAAAGATACTGGAAGAGCTATTGGATCACAGCTATGTCACTAATTGACAGGTACTTTTTACTGTCAGAAGCGCAACCAGTTGCGTTCTTTACTAAAACTTATCAACCGCGGCTAATATATGCATTATCTGTAGAGTAATTTCTGAAAACTATTATCTTTGCCGTAGACACAGACAGGCAGTCTGCTGGGGCTTATTTGTCATCACCAGTATTAAACCTTTTAACCGCACCCACTTAACCGCCCTCCCTTAATCGCACCTACTCCATCATTCGTTGCCCCAGAAGCAATCGCTCCTTGCCAATGGACTCTTCAGTCGATACTCATAGCCAACCTCCGTCTCCAAACCAGTTTGTTGAAGGCCAGTCTGTTGAAGGCCATTCTGTTGAAATAGAGCATCTTAATAAAATTAGAACGATTTTATTTGGAGAGCAGATTAATAGACAAAAACAGCGTTTAGACCAGCTAGAGAAACAGCTGATCACGACCTGCGATCAGCTACGCGCAGAGACGAATCAACGGTTAGAAGCACTCGAATCTCGTCTGACAGAACGCTTGGATGCGATCGCTCAAAACTTAAACCAGACATCTACAGACTGGCATCACAAACTAGACACCGTTAACCAAGCGCTAACAGACGATATAGAGCATCATGCTCGGGCGGTAAAATCAGATCTAGAAGCTCAAATCATTGCAATGGCCGGTCAGCTAAAGGCTCAGGTCAGCGCTCAAAAGTCGAATGATGATGCGCAAAGAGCCCGTCTTTCATCTCTTTTTAATGAAATTTCCCAAAAATTAAGCGAAACTCAGCCATAGCCCACATCCTAGACAGTTTGTCGCTGTATTTCGTGTGTTCACGCTTTTCTCTACAGATTACTATTCCAACCTGCTCTACCCACCACAAGCTCGCCATGGGTGACCCTACGAACAAAACCGAGACGCTTAACAGCCAAAACGTCCCAACGTCTCCGCCAGATACGCTCAACGGCGCGGTAAATCGCGAGCCAGATTACGAGACAAACCACACGACAGATATCAACACGAGCAGCAATGCAGCTCATACGTCCAGCGAAGCAACTGACGAACTTACAGAACTTCGCCAGCTGTTAATAGGCGGCCCGCCGGGCGATGTCTTAAATTCAAAACTCACACCGGATGACCTTAGCAAAGTGCTTCCAGCTGCGCTCTCCAAAGCTTACGAAAGACGAGCGGGTATTACACTAGCAGCCATGCCCACGGTGGAAACAGCCATTCAGTCTTCTGTTCAAAAAGACGCTTCTATTTTGGCTGAAGCGCTCTTTCCAGTGATTGGTCCGGCGACTCGCAAGTCTATCACCTCGGCGATTGGGTCTTTGGTTCAGTCGCTAAATCAAACGCTAGAACATAGCCTGTCGCTGCAAAGCTTCAAATGGCGACTAGAGGCTAAAAGAACGGGCAAGACGTTTGCAGAAGTGGTGCTTATCCGGACCTTGATTTACCAGGTTGAGCAGATCTTTCTCATTCATCGAGAAACGGGACTGGTCATCCGGCATGTGGTGACCGATGTTGCCACCGCCCAAGATCCAGATTTGGTGTCGGCGATGCTGACAGCTATTCAAGATTTTGTTAAAGACTCTTTTACAGTAGAAGCAGGGCGATCGCTCGATACCCTACAGCTAGGAGATTTTACGCTTTTGATTGAGGATGGGCCGCAGGCTGTACTGGCCTGCGTCATTAGAGGAACTGCGCCCGCAGAACTAAGAAACATTGTGCGATCGCAGCTCGAAAAAATCCATCATTCCTTCGGCGCTTCACTTCGGACCTTTGATGGCGACCAAGGCCCGTTTGAAACTATCGAGCCCTACTTGCAGGACTGTTTTCAGGCAAAGTTCAAAGGCACCCGAAAAAAGGCTAAAAAACAGCCCCTTAGCCCCCTAAAGAAAAAGCTAATCTGGTGCTTAGCTGGCGTGATTATTGCTGGGCTGGGCACCTGGGCCTTCGCTAACTGGCAAAGCAACCGCCAGTGGCAGCAGTTTGTTGGCTCACTGCAAGAGCAGTCGGGACTTGTCGTTGTTAATGAGTACAAAAAAGGGCGGACATACTACCTTCAAGGGCTTTTCGACCCGCTAGCAGAAGATCCTGAGGTGATGTTGGCTGCCACTGACATTAATCCCAACCGGGTTGATATGAACTGGAGCCCCTATCTCTCGCTAGAGGCTGATTTTTTACCCAATCGAACCCGGGCGCTTTTGAGTCCACCTTCAACCGTTTCTATTAATTTGAATCGCCAAGGCGTGCTTCAGGTCTCTGGTAGAGCTTCTGAGCAGTGGATTCAATGGGCCAAAGCGACCAGCACCCGACTGGAAGGCATCACCGCTTGGAGCGATGCCAGCCTAGTCTCGATTGAGCGAGAAAATCTAGCGACTTTGCAAAGTCGAATTGAATACCGACGCTTCGCCTTTGCACCGGGAAAAGCAGTTTTGCGATCGCAAAAGTATGAACAAACGCTAAACAATCAGGCTGAAGACGTTGAATCGTTACTACAAACCGCTCAGACCCTCGGTGAAGAGGTTACTATTTCGATCCGAGGATATGGCGATCAGCGTGGAGAAGCGCCGTTAACCCTGGAGCTGGGCAACACTAGAGCGAACTACCTCAAAAGGGTACTGATTAATCAAGGCGTTGACGCTAGCAGTTTGAGTGCCAAAGGGGAAAGCCTGCACAGCACCCGCCCAGGAGAAGACAGCACCTCTGGCGCGTCAACCCTTGATGAAGAAGGCGCAGCTGCCTATTTTGAGGTGCGCTTCTAGTAGCGGGCGTCTGTGCTAAGTGCTGAATGAAGCTGCTGAATGAAGCTATGGCTCTATAGCTGTCTGTCTGTCTGATTTTTTAACCTGAGTTCTTTTTATTGAGTTAGCGCTGTTTTGTCATGATCCAGAAAAAAGTGTGCATGGTCGGCGCGTTTGCCACAGGTAAAACCAGCCTGGTTGCTCGGTTTGTCAAAGGCATCTACACCGATAAGTATCAAACGACCGTTGGCGTCAAAATCGACAAGAAGCAAGTAGAGGTAGAAGGCACCGAGGTCACCATGATCCTGTGGGATATCCACGGTGAAGACGAGTTTCAAAATGTTCGTATGTCTTATTTGCGGGGAGCGTCGGCCTATTTACTCGTCATTGATGGTACGCGCAGATCCTCTTTGGAGGTAGCACTTAATTTGAAGGCTAAAGTCTCTGAAAGTATCGGCAACATTCCTTTTATTGCCGTCGTCAATAAGTGCGATCTGCAAGATGAATGGGAAATTGACGAAAAGGATATTGCCAGGCTGAAAGCGAAAGATTTTGAGCTTATACGCACCAGCGCCAAGACAGATATTGGGATCGAACACTGCTTTCACAGACTGGCTGAGAAGATTATTAACGAGCTACCACAACCGGCATAAAGCGGTGGATAATTAAGCGACGAACAGCAATCGTGAAGCGATAACTGCCTAGCATACAGAGGTCAACAAAACATAAGGCGATGACACTACCTCAGGCGATCGCAGAGTACCTTGTCACACTTGCCACACAGCAGCGCGAGCTAGCCTATCTTCAGGTAACCGAAGAGGGTCGAATCGTCTCTTGTGGCGGCCATCTGCATCATTACGGACTACAAAAGGTAGAAGCAGGAGAGCAGATAAGCGATCACCTATCGTATTTAACAGGCTTTTTTCCCCACCCAACGGCCAACGAAGTTATTCACTATTTGCAAACGGAGCAGGGCCTTACGGTTGATGTCCATTTGATGTCTCATGCAGACGAACAGTGGGTCGTTTTGTTAGATAGTGGCGTAGAAGCGCGAAAACAAACAGAAATTCAACAAATTGGGAACGAACTGGCCCTATTGCGTCAAGACTACGCCAAACTACTCAATCAGTATCAGCATCAGCTCGGCAATCAATACTCAAGTCAACAACACACAGGTCAACAACACACAGGTCAACAACACGCAGGTCAACAACATTCAGACGACCAACCGCCCGGCAATCAACCGCTATCTGTTATCAGTGGGACCCACTCAGTCAGTCTTTTGGCGATTGAACTGTATGCAGATGCAGAGTGTGCTCAATTCTCTACGTCGTCGCCTTCGTCGAAATCATCGCCATTCTTTAGAAAAAGCCTGCCAGAGGTCGATCTTCCAACCACAAACCAATATTTTGCCAAAATTAGCCAGATTGTTGTTGAAGAAAGTGGCTTAATGCATAGCATTTTCGGTAAACGAGCGATCGCACTCTTTGGCCTCATACCCACAACATCCCACCAGTCTGTATATACATCTATTCGCACGGCCAAACGGCTGCTACAGCAATTTTCGGCACTGGCAGATCCAGACCATGTCGAAGCCGGCCATAGAGACTCTCTTGCCATAGGATTAGGTATCACCACTGGAGAAGTCTCAATAGGACCGATTGAAACGTCACCAGGGGTACAGGTGCTCAATATATTTGGCCCAGCCGTCTTAGCAGTGTATGAGCTAGGTGACGTACTCTCTCCTGGCGAACTTTTAGTTGATGCAGCCACGTTTACAGCTAGCGACCGTCAACAAGCTGACTTCAAACGAGGCTCACCGTTCGATAGAAGCGGGCTGTACAGGCTGACGCCCAAGTAATCAGCCTATTAATCTAACGCAATACAAGTACCGCCAAGACTACACATTACAACTTTCCCCCATCCCCGTTTACCGCCACACCCGTTTACTGCCGCTCTGGTACTACCCCTCTTTTACTGCTTCTTTGTGCCCTATGGACAGCTCACTGCTCACTAAGATCTTTGCCGCGCTCAAAATTCTAGCCCTAGAGTTCAACGAAGAAGGGCAGCTTGTCTGCATCAGCAAAATGCCACCTTGGGTAGAACAAGAGTTTGCCTATCTGTGTAGCGAGACAGAGGCCTTTCAAGCAGAGAGCTTTTCGCCTTTTTTAAGCAATTTTTTGATCGATGCTGAGACTTTTTGGAGTGAGGAGTCTTTAGAAGTACTGCGATCAGGCGTATGGACAGAGACAGGCAGCTCTGGCAAAGAGATAAATTTAGAGGCGATCGCACTCTACTTAGATGAACGAAAAATTATCTTGGTCGAGTCTTCTGAACTGGTGATCTCTGAAAAATTCAAGTGGCTGCAGGCCGCCAGAGAAGAGCAGTTAAACCTGGTTTCTCGTAAAAAAGAAACAGAGAATCGGCTGTTCAATGCGACCTTTTACGATGCGCTTACGGGTTTACCTAATCGCAGCTTGTTTTCTTCCCAGTTAGAAGCCTTTTTTGAAGACAATCAGTGGAAGGCCAAGCGACGATTTGCGGTTATTGTAATCAACATCGATCGGTTTCAAATGCTCAACAACAGTCTGGGAACAACTGCAGGCGATAAGCTGCTCATTACAGTCGCTAAACGAATCTGTGATGGCCTACGTCAGCATAATCTTCCAGCTCGGTTTGGATCTGATGAGTTTGGCGTTTTGCTCAGTCATGTGGAAACTGAACAAGATGTAACTAACATTGTAGAAAGGCTGCTTGAGAGCATAAAGCAACCCTTTTTAATTGATGGCAATCGGATACAGGTTACAGCCTCTGCCGGCATCGCTCTGAGCGAAGACTGGTATCAAAACTCTCGTGATTTGCTACGCGATGCCAACCTGGCTTTGCAGCAGGCAAAAGCAATCGGTAGAGATGAGTATCAGGTCTTTCACCGAGAGATGCGATCGCAAGCCTTTGAGCTATGGAGTCTAGAAAGTGCACTGCGTACAGCGATAGAACGCGAGCAGCTACAGCTGTGCTATCAACCAATTATCGATCTTAAAACTCAGCGAATTACCCGGTTTGAAGCGCTGGTTCGTTGGGAACATCCCAAACACGGCTGGATATCGCCCGGCAAATTCATTCCGCTTGCAGAAGAATCAGGCCTGATTTTAGAGCTAGATAGCTGGGTACTTAAAACAGCTTGTCAGACCATTCATCAGTGGCAAACCGACACGGGCCAAACCGCTCAGCTCAATGTCAATATATCGCCGCAACACTTTGCCAAAGGGAATCTGTTGGAGCATATCAGAAAGGCGTTCGCCTTCGCCCAGGTTTTACCCAGTTCTTTGTGTTTAGAGATTACAGAAAGCTCTCTTTTATCTGACCCGAATTCTGTTATCACAATCCTCAACCAGCTGAAGGCACTGGGCGTAAGTATCGCGATTGATGACTTTGGCACAGGCTATGCCTCTCTTTCCTATCTGCAAGATTTGCCGCTAGATGTGATTAAAATAGATGGCTATTTTATCAAGATGATGGACAGTAACTCTTCTCAGATTGTTCAAACCATTATCAATCTGGGGCATAAGCTAGGCTTTAGCATTACTGCCGAGCAGGTAGAAACCATCTCGCAGTACAAAGCTTTGAGAAAACTAGGCTGTGATACGGTGCAGGGCTATCTGGTTTCTAGACCGGTTCCTGTTGTAGATGCGCAGAGCTTGCTCAATGCTGAGGTGATTATTTCTAGATAGGCGATCGCGCCTAAAACAAAGATGCGATCGCCTACACAGTGGACGTCATTCAAGATGTGGACGTTATTCAAGATAGAGAGGAAATATCTTGGGTTTAGACTATCTTTTGTTTAGACTATCGTCGGCTGGTCTGGGTCGGAAACGCGCCAGGACTCACAGACACTTCTACAGTTTGACCACCGCGGTCGAGAGCTATTGCGATCGCATCACCGACCGCAGTGTCCGCTACGATTTGCTGCACCTCACTTGCTTCGGTTACCGAACGTCCATCCATCGATACAATCACATCTCCTAGCTGCAAACCCGCCCTCAGCGCAGGAGAGTCACGGGTAATGCCTAAAATCACCACGCCAGACTCTGCCTCCAAGCTCAGATTAGCTCTAGGGTCAGTGTTGATACGCTCTTTGAGCGCGGGCGTCAGCGTTTGCATCTGAATGCCCAGATAAGCGTGATCTACTTTGCCAGTCGCAATTAATTCACTAGCAATTTCCTGCGCCCGGTTGATAGGAATCGCAAAGCCCAAACCTTGAGCGCCGCCGCCGATAATAGCCGTATTAACGCCAATGACTTCGCCACGCTCATTGAGCAGCGGGCCGCCTGAATTACCTGGGTTAATAGCCGCGTCCGTCTGAATAAAATCTACGCGTTTGTCAGGTACGCGAATTTGCGCACTGGTGCGACCGGTCGCGCTGACGATTCCAGCCGTCACCGTATTGTCCAAGCCCAGCGGGTTACCAATTGCGATCGCCCATTCTCCAGGGCGCAGCGCATCTGAGTTACCAATGGTAACTGTGGGCAGCTCACTGGCATCTACCTTAATCACAGCGACATCGGTCAGCGGGTCTTCACCGATTACTTCGCCGCGCAGCTCACGTCCATCTTTAAAGGTTACCGAGACCTCATCGGCACCTTCTACCACGTGAGCGTTAGTCACAATCGTACCGTTAGCATCCAAAATGAACCCTGAACCGGTGCCATTTTCAACCCTTTGAGAAGGTTGGTCAGGAATACCCATATCGCCAAAGAACTCGCGAAAGAAGGGATCGTTAAACACACCAGGTCGTCGGCTCACAACCGTTCGCGCAGAGTTGATTCTGACAACGGCAGGGCCCGTTCGATCGACCGCCTCAGCGATAAAGTTGGCACCGCTGACCAGGCGCTCTGTGCCAGTGGCTTGAGCGACCGAATAAGACGAATCCTCAACGGCATTCGCTGGCGGGCCTGCGGCCTCACCCGAAAACTGAACCTGTTCATAGACCAAATCATCGTTTGAGCCAAAAGATAGAGAGGTGGCATTTGGTGCCATCCGCCCAGACACGAATAAAACCGTGCCAGCACTTGCAGCTGTGATCAGAGAATAAGACAGCGACTGACGCAACCAAAATCGCCAGTCTAGGTAGCGAGAGCGGGTAGAGGTGTCGTCTTTCAGATGGTTCATGCCTTTACTCGATTTCTTTGATGACGGGGACATTTTGAGTAGAAAGAAGGGTAGAAACCTTTCATTTCCAGCTTTTTTTGTTGTAGCAGATTCAATTAATCGCTGTGGGTTAAGGCAGTGACAGTTCGAATAGGTTGTCAATCCAAGGTTGGAGCGTTGGAGCAAGCGGTTGGAGTAATATGTCGAACGTTTGTTCTTTTGTTGGTGTGAGTATGTTTGAGTGAGATTTCGAATGAGATTAAGTGCGATCGCACTCAATCTTCCTCCATACGATTGCTTCTATTCCACGAAGCCTGATGAGCGCACGTCATGAACTCCGTAGAAAGTCATTCTCTTCCTGAAAAAGTTTAAAAGTCTCTACAAACCAGATTTCTACCGAATATCCTCGTATAATTCATACACTTCAAAGAAACACGCGATAGAACCTATATACAGATTTTGTATCTTTCCCGGACGCTATATCTAGTACCCTATAAACTCAAAGAACCGTTCTGCATAGCGGCGTCTGTTCCGTCAGCGCGTCTAACCCAGAAAGTTCTGTAGCTAGCACTAGCACAGATTTTAAGCTCTAAAAAAACGCCTTCATACAAGCCATTTATCCCGGCGAGCAACCCTTGGCAGCCAAGGAACAGGTTTACGCGCCTGTCCAACTTTGCCCAGTCAACGGGTGCCCACCCTTTTTTCCATCCCAAAAACCGTAGAGGTTGATCTGTGACCCTGATAAAAGAAGACCTTTGGAATCAAGTTTTAGAAAAGCTGGAAGGCCAGCTGAGTGGGCCTACGTTTGAAACCTGGCTAAAGCCAACAGAAATTCAAACGCTCTCTCAGCAGCAGCTAACGCTACTCACAGACAATCCCTTCGCCCGTAACTGGCTGCAGAAGCACTACCTAACGCAAATCACCGAGGTTGCCACCGAAATCCTGGGTCGCAGCGTCAGCGTCTCCATCGCTGTTAAAGACGACCTGGAAAAGGCACCCAGCCCTTCTGAAGCAGAAACAAAGCTTCCGAGTGCGGCCACGTCTGGCATAGCGGGTAAAACGGCTGCGATCGCAGCTGATAAAAACCAAACCGAGTCTTCTGATCTCAACCCTAAAGCGATTTTTTCCCGCTTCGTTGTAGGTGCTAACAATCGGATGGCCCACGCCGCTGCGCTGGCTGTGGCCGAATCGCCGGGCCGCGAGTTCAACCCCCTCTTTCTCTGTGGCGGGGTTGGGCTAGGCAAGACGCACCTGATGCAGGCAATTGGCCACTACCGCATGGAAAGCGACAAAAATGCAAAAGTCGCCTACGTGTCTACCGAGACTTTTACCAATGACCTGATTGCGTCCATTCGCCGCGACACCATGCAGCGCTTTCGAGAGCAGTACCGCGAAGTAGACGTCATCCTAGTAGACGATATTCAGTTTATTGAAGGGAAAGAATACACCCAAGAAGAGTTCTTCCATACCTTTAATACGCTGCATGAAGCCGGTAAGCAGATCGTACTGGCCTCCGACCGGCCTCCGAACAAAATCCCTAGACTGCAAGATAGGCTCTGTTCTAGGTTCTCTATGGGCCTAATTGCTGATATTCAGTCGCCTGACTTTGAAACTCGTATGGCTATTTTGCAAAAGAAAGCCGAGTACGAACAGGTCTCCATTTCACGGCCAGTAACCGAATACATTGCCTCTTCTTACGTCACCAACATTCGAGAGCTAGAAGGGGCGCTAACTCGTGCGATCGCCTACACCTCTATCTCGGGCCTGCCGATGACGGTCGAAAATCTGGTTCCCGTCCTCGACCCGCCAGCTGAACGGATAGAGTCTTCTCCTCGCTCTGTGATTAAAGCGGTCTCTGACGCGTTCAAAATCTCTATAGATGATCTTAAAAGCAACTCTCGTAGAAGGGAAATTAGCCTCGCTAGGCAGGTGGGCATGTACCTAATGCGTCAGCACACAGACCTCAGCCTGCCTAAGATTGGAGAGCAGTTTGGCGGTAAGGACCACACAACGGTGATGTATAGCTGCGACAAAATCGCTCAGCTAATCAAGCGCGATCTCAACCTGGCACAAACGGTTAGAGAAGTGAGCGATCGCATCACCCTGTCCTCTAATAGCTAGCCTGATATGAGCAAGTAAGGCTGCATGCTTACTAGGCTAATCGTTCATTACAAACGCAAAGACATCTTCCGACAAAAGCTCCCGCTGTACTTAAACGATACAGCGGGAGCTTTTGATCTGATCTGGATATGGGCCTGTTCTCCACGACTCTTCCTCTAAAAAGCTCTCAAAAGATCGTCATCTTTAGATGATGTTATCCACAGCGATCGCTTGCGTATTTACACTTTGTCCGTCGCTCACTAATACGGATGTATCCCAACAGCAGCCGAAGTTTCTCCTCAAAACCAAAGAGAAGGTTAAGAAAGCATAAAAAGTACTGAGGATTTTCCTGTGGAAAAACCCGATTTTCCTGTGGAAAACCTGTGGAAAACTTGAGGGAAAAGGAAACGGTCCTGTGGAAAAAAATACCGACCCTGTACGGACTGTGGAAAACTCCACAACTTTTCCACAACTTTTCCACAAGCGTATTCTGGTTGTAGTCATTTCACCTTCTACATCTGACACTCTTTTCCACAGTTTCCACATCCCCTACTACTACTAAGTTTAAATACTTCTTTTTAAAGAGATCAGAAGAGATAGAGCGAGGAAAAAGTAATTGACAGTTGGAGCTTGAAAGTTGAAAAAGCAGGGGAAAGGAGTGATAGTATTGGGCATCTTCGTAGTCTTTTGTCTGTCGATGAAATTTAGCTGCCCTCAAACCGATTTCAATACTCACTTTTCATTGGTCAGCCGTGCCGTTCCCTCACGTCCTAGCAAGCCTGTTCTTGGGAACGTGCTAGTCACTGCTAGCTCAGATACACAGCAGGTCACTTTAGTCGGGTTTGATGAAACGCTGGGCATTCAGACTACGTTTTCAGCTCAGGTAGATGAAGGTGGTTCGCTGACACTGCCAGCTAAGCTTCTAGGCGATATCGTCTCTCGGCTACCCAACGAAGACATTGACATCAGCGAAGACGATACAGAACCTGTCGTTACCCTGGCCTGCTCCGCTGGACGTTATCAGATTCGTGGGCTGAGCGCTGATGACTACCCTAGCCTGCCAAAAATTGAGTCTCAAGACACCATTCAGCTATCGGCTGATGCCTTGGTCGAAGGGCTACGCGGCGCGCTGTTTGCAACAAGCAGTGACGAAACCAAACAGGTGCTAACAGGCGTTCATCTGACCGCTGGCGATCAAAGCCTAGAATTTGCGGCAACAGATGGCCACCGGTTAGCTGTTGTACAAACCATTGATGAAACTGGATCTGCTGCCGCTGCTTCTGGCATGAAGGTAACTATTCCTGGCAAAGCGCTGCGAGAACTAGAAAGAATTCTTCAGGCCTATCCTGGCAGTGAGGCCGTGGCCTTTCAGTTAGATCAAACTCAAGTTGTTTTTGACCTGGGGCAGCAACGGATCACTACCAGGCTGTTAGAAGGTCAATATCCTAACTATCAGCAGCTGATTCCGAGCAAATTTGAGCGGCAGCTAACGCTAGACAGAAAGCAGCTAATGTCTTCGCTAGAGCGAATTGCTGTTATGGCTGACCAGCGCAATAACATCGTTAAGCTTTCTATGAACAATGAGCAGCAGTCGCTGTCCCTGTCTGTTGAAGCACAAGAAGTGGGTAGCGGTCTGGAGAATTTGCCTGCGCAGGTAACGGGCGAAGACCTAGATATTGCCTTTAACGTTCGCTATCTGCTAGAGGGCCTCAAAGCACTGCCTACATCTGAAATACAAATTCAGTGCAATACGGCCACGAGTCCGTCTGTTTTAACACCCTTAGGAGGGACTAAAATTACCTACTTAGTGATGCCCGTGCAGATCCGCAGCTAGCTCGTTCACTTTCTTGGAATCGTTAGTCCGTTTGAACCGTTAGTCCGGCAATTTTGTTGGCGTATAGGTAAGGGTTTTTCAAGTATTAAAAAAACTTGATGAATTGCATATATCACAAGTGTTACTTTGCCTGGGTCAGGGTACTTTATGTACAAGGCATTTACAAGAAGACGCGTTGCTCAATGCCTGTAAGTGCAGGCCGAGCAGTCAGCGTGTCTTACCAGTTTTGTACACATCATTCAAAGAGCAATACCTATGGACCTGGCGTTTGCAGCACTAATGTTTGGCGCAGTACTTGTAATGTTTAGCAAAGAAGTACTGAATGGTTAAGGCAGCAGCATTGCTATCACCTCGACCGCTACAAAAGCTCCCTAACAGACTATCTGTTAGGGAGCTTTTACAATGGAATACCTATCAGCTAGCTAGCTCAATACAGCTGCAACGGCTACCTGCTTACTGTGCTTTCGTCCCGAAGAAATCAATCCGATAGTCTGAAACTTTTACGCCCGTTTTTGCTTCTACCTGCGCCAAAATTTCAGCCGGTAGCTCAATATCGATGTCGATAATCTGCTGCGTATCCGTACAATTGACGTGACTGTGGGGCGAGCTGATGTGTCCGTATAGCCGACCGTCTGATCGCTCTACGCATTCGATTACGCCCTGTTCAGAAAGCGCTTCCAAATTTTGATAGACAGACGTATGACCGATCTCTCGGCCCTGCCTGTTCAACTGGTCGTAAATAGCTCTAGCTGAGAGATGTTCTTTTTGCTGCCATAGCAGTTCTAGGATGTAGCGTCGTTGGCGACTTAGCCGCATACCCAATATCTGACACCTCTCGATTGCGCCTTCTAGTGATTGGATTGGCAAGTTGAGATCTGATGATGATGACATAGCATGACAGATAGCAAGTGGCGATTGAAGGGTTAGCTCGTTTGACGATTAAGGCGGTAGGCTCCGTTAGTCGGAAACGCCTCTTCCTTCAGTAAAGCTAAACCGTAGTCACTACCACTTTAGCTCTAATTTCTGATAATTGTCTATTTTCCACAATGAACAGCATTATGCCTGAGCTAATCTGAGCTACTGCTTTTCTTGAATGATTTTGTCTTCTGTTCGCCAGAATGAAACGTCTTGCTCCGTATTTTCTGGGTTTTGATCTATTTGCTCCAGCAGGTTCGCGCGTTCTTCGCTGGTTAGCTGCTCTGCTTTAACGCCTCTGAGCAATCTTTGCAGCTGCTCTGAACTCTCGTCTTGACTGCTGCTTGCTGCAACGGTCGCCTGGTCTTCTGCAGGTTCCACGTTTAGTGGGAAGAGACTATCGTCAGCCGTTGAGGGCGTACTCTGCTCGGTGGCTGTTTCGACTGGCCGCGTACTAGCCTGTGGTTCGCTGATGTTTTCAGTAGGCATAAATGCAATGGCGAGACTATCCGCTTCGGTTGCTAGTTCAAGGGCTGTTGCATTGCTCTCGAAAGCTACAGCTGTAGCTTGCTCAGCAGGTTGTTCGCTAGATGCAGCAGTGCCGCTTTCTTCTACATCGCTAGCCGTTAGACGCTCGGCGGCTAGATTGTCAGTTTCCGAACGCTCTGACTGACTAGCAGGCCTTGCTTCGATCGCTGCGGCTAAAGTCGATGACACGGTAGGTGTGCTCCCTGAAGCAGGCAAGTCAAATGAGACTTCCATGTCTGAGAGGTGTGAGGGTTGTGCTGCCGTAACGGTTAGCCCACTGGCAAACGTTACTTCGTAACGAGCAGACGCAGCTGCATTTTCTGTTGCGTTGTCTGTTGGTCCGGCTTTTGCCATATCTGGTGCTGCAGCGGCTGTGTCTGTGGAACGGGTCATCACGCCAGGGTCATAGGCCTTCATCGCTTGAGAAATCGCAGACATGCGCCGCTCTTGGTCGCGGCTGATGCTGTGAACGTTGTTACCTAGTCCAGGTGCATTCCAGCGTCGAGTATCTGGATCGATATAGGCGTAGGTTCTAGCCCATAAGATAGCTTCAATCCCTTCCATCTGTAGTCGTCTGGCCTGAGCAAGCCGCTCAATATAGCCACCCTTATCG
>CALDSK010000147.1 GCA_937911865.1 uncultured Synechococcus sp. | reverse complement strand
CGTTGGCAGCTGCTTACTATAACTGTCTGTTAGTTGGAATTTGGAATTGCTGATTTTTTATATAATCTCCTCGATCTCTTCTGGCGTGAGCCCAGTGATTGCAGCAATTTCTGACAGAGACATTTTATCTTTTAGCGATCGCGCAATCTCAATTCTGGCTTGCTTATCGCCTTCTTCTAAACCCTCTTTTCGGCCCTCTGCTTTACCTTGCATTACCCCCAACCGAATAGAGTTTTTATTGTCTTGAATAAAGAATGACTGTCGCTCTAAAATATCCAGCTCTTCCTTAGTAAGATGGCTTTGTCTGGCGACTTCAAACGCGTCATGAATGGCGGGTTCCTGGTCTAAGTTAGGCGGCACAGATTTCAATCGTTCAGCTTCCTTCAAAAAGTAGAGCCATTTATCTGCTAGTGTAGACAGCTGGCTAACTTCTTTCCTGAATTTAGGTAGCTCAGCAAATACCAGCTCAAGGTCATTACTGTAGTCCTTGAGGTCGTTGACCTCTTTAAGGCGATAGCGTGAGACAACTCTCTCACTATCTGAAAACATCTCAAAGTCGGTGATGGTCAGCGCAATGACCGGATTCAAAAGAGCATAGTCATCTCCTACTTCTAGCTGAGCTGAATAGGACTTGGCCGCATTGTAGAGAACGCGCTTTTTAAAGCCGAGCACATTGAGTACCTGCATCTCAATAATGACGGTTTGGCCATCGGCAAGTAATGCTTTTACGTCTAAATATGATTCTTTGATTCCCCTTATACGAGGGACTTGATACGGGTCGAGTATGGTCAAATCCTGAATGACTGACTTGCCCTCGTATAAAAGTGCATCCAAAAAATTGATCAAAATATCTTTGCTCTGAGGTGAACCAAAGATTTTTTTGAAGGCAAAGTCAGTTCTAGGATTGATGAATTTAGACATCGACCGCCGCGTCAAAGACGCTATTGAAGATGTCTCCATAATATATCGGGTAAGAGAGTATCACTAAATAGCCTATATCTTGGCAACGGTAACGCCTTTACCCCCATCTACTTGATCTGCAGCTTCAAAACTCTTCACTTGAGGGTGAGTTTTCAAATATTCCTGCACACCGCGCCGCAATTTACCCGTGCCATGTCCATGAATTAGCCAAAGCGGTCCCCTTGCCTGCTGAATAGCTTCTTCGATCACACTCTCCGCTTCACTCACTCGCATACCCCGCAAATCGACAGTATTGCGCTCCGTTTTCACCATTGGTGCTTCAGGCAGCGTCTTGGCGACAGATTGAGCCCCCGTAGATTTAGCGGTCTTTTTCTCAATCGGCTCTGCCTTCTCACCTTTTAGTGACTCAATATCAGAAAGATCCACGGTCATTTTCATAATGCCAAAGCGCACGGCAACTATACCGTCTTCGTCAGCTTCTTCCATCACTTCCGCGACCTGCCCACCCAAACTTGCTAAACGCACGCGCTCGCCTTCTTTAGGCCGGTAGCCTGTCCCTGTTGAGACCACTTTGGTAGGGTGTTTACCTGTGGGCAATCGTTTGTTCTCTATTCGGTTGAGTTCTTCTGTTGCTTTCTGTGCGTCTTGCCCTGTCAGGCCACCTTTTTGTAGGTCGCGAATCACCTTGGCAACTTCTGCACGAGCGTGGAGTAGCGCCGTTTCTACATCTTTCTCTTGCTGGCGCTTGATCTTTTGTTCGCGATCGCGCAAACTCTGAGCCCGCGCCTCCACTTCCTTATAAAACTTTTCCGCTTTCGCCACCAGTTTTTCAGCTTCTTCGGCGCGCCTTTCCTGCCTTTGCCGCTGCGCTTCAAGCCCCTCAATCACCTGATTCACATCTTCATTCGCCCCGCCCATTCTCTGCCTAGCACTTTCTAGCACACTCTCTTTCATCCCCAATCGTTGGGCAATCGAGAGCGCGTTCGAGCGACCGGGAATGCCCCAAAGCAGTCGATAGGTAGGCGCAAGCTTAACATCATCAAATTCTACGGAAGCATTTTCAAACCGCTCGTCTTCGTACTTAAGAGACTTCAGTTCACCGTAGTGAGTGGTCGCAACCGTTAATCGCGTGCGATCGGCAAGGTGTTTTAAGAGCGCGATCGCCAACGCACTGCCCTCAGACGGATCGGTACCTGCGCCTACTTCGTCCAATAGCACCAAAGCGTTCGCACTACTCTCTTCAGCACCAATCTCTTCAGCACCAATCTCTCCAGCACTAATCTCATCAATTTCATCTAAAATGCGACCAATGCGTTTCACATGCCCCGAAAAAGTCGAAAGACTTTGTTCAATAGACTGTTCATCACCGATATCTGCTAGCACCGAATCAAACCAGGGCAGCTCTACCGGCTCCTTAGCAGGAACAAACATGCCAACTTTTGCCATCAGGGCGGTCAGCCCTAGCGTCTTGAGCGTCACCGTTTTACCACCTGTGTTGGGTCCGGTGATGGCCACCACTCTAAGATCAGGGCGCATGACTAAATCGGTTGGCACCACTTTGCCACTTTGTTCTTTCTTTTGTTGCCACAGCAGCAGCGGATGCTTTAGCTGACGTAGCGTAATCTGTTCATCGGCGACAAAGCGAGGCGCATTGCCCTCCATCCACAGGCCGTAGCGAGCGCGGGCCGTCGCCAAATCCAGCTTGACCATCGTCAAAATCAGATGCTCTAGCTCAGGAATAACTTCAGCGACCTGATAGGTCAGCATTTGCCTAATCGCTTCTGACTCTACTTCTTCTTCTTTGCGCAGAGCGCGGCGTTTGTTGCCATTATCTACAATGCTGTGCGGCTCGGTGTACAGCGTTGCGCCACTGGTCGACACATCGTGCACAATACCAGGCACTGCGTCTTTTTGAGGTGCTTTTACAGGTAAAACAAATCGATCGTTTCTTTGAGTAATCAGCGTTTCTTGCAGCGCGCCGCTTTGCCGCTGAATAATCCGCTGAAGTTTTGAATAAATGCGATCGCGCACCACCTTCAAATTCTGTCGAATGCCGCCTAGCTTTGCACTCGCCCGGTCTGCAACATTTCCCCGGTCATCAATACAGCGATGAATCTCTTGCTCTAGCTCAGGAAAAGTTCGCAAGTCTTCGACCAGCGCCTGCAGTACCGGCAGATCCTCTTGCGCATCAATCTGTCGGCGCAATCGCCGGGCACCCGACAGTGTCGTAGCAATATCTAGCAGCTCGTCCCCCGACAAAATCCCTTGTAAGCGAGCCCGCTCTAGCGCCACACCAATATCGCGAATACCGCCAAACTGAAGCCCTCCAACCGTCGATTCCAGCTTTGTCGTTTCTACCGTCTGAGCCAGCAGACGCTCGCTGTCTGTTTGGCTAGTAGGTATGGGCAGCCGCTGCGCCGCTACGTTGCCAATATTTGTTGCGGTAAATGTGGCCAAGTGGCGACACAGCCGAGGCCATTCCAATAAATTGAGCGTTTCAGATTGAATCAAGGGAGGTAATTAAAAAAATTAAGACGCGATCGCTTCAGAGCATTCTTCCTTAAGCATTCATCTTTATTATAAGGAAGTCATCCCAGCAAAAACACGCACCCAGGAGGATTTCCACTACGCTACCCTCACCTCTACTCATCCACAGATATAGTGGCGACTCCCTCATTCCTAAACGACTCGCCCTCAAACCCGCGAATCTATCCACCGCGCAAACCTCAATTGATCTCTTTCAAAACGCCGTCGGCAAAACGCAGGGCGACCTAGACCGACAGCTTCACATAGAAGAAGGCGAAGATACAGACTACCGGGTGAAGAGAGGACTAGCACATATCTTACGCAATAGCTTCAGCACCTTTGAGATTGTCAGTCCACTAGAGCCTGGTGAGCTGCGCGATCGCATTTTCACCCTCTCTGCCACCGCCGCCCACACCCCAGCCGCCGCCAAAAATCACCTCGTCACCCTCGCCGCCCAGCTCACACAAGAGCTAGACCATCCAGTAGAGCCCGCTCACATCAAGCAGGGGCTCTACGCAGACCTCAAAGAAAACCGCATCCTCACCATCTTCGACGCACCTTCACCCGAAGCGCTGATCCATCGCTATAATCTGTCCCAGGTCCAAGGCATTTTCTACAAAGCGAGTCACATGACCATCAACCTGTATCGCAACGACCCCGGCGAATACAAACTGATGTTCAAATACCTCAAGCTCTTTCGCCTGATGACCTACGTTGAAGGCGAATCTGACCAGGGATTTACCATTACTATTGACGGTCCCGCCAGCTTGTTCAAACCTAGCACCCGCTACGGCGTCGATATTGCCAAGCTGATTCCGGCTATCTTGCACGTCACCCGCTGGCAGCTCACCGCCACCCTTCAGTGGAAAAATCCCTACACGAAGCTGGCGCAAGACAAAAGTTTTAGCCTGGCAGCCGACTGCGGTTTAGTCAGCCACTACCCACCCGGTAAACCCTACGACAGCATGCTAGAGCAGGCCTTTGCTGAAAAATGGGCAAAGGCCAAAACCGACTGGCAGCTGCAGCGTGAGGTAGAACTCATTCCCATTCCAGGCAGCGTCATGATTCCAGACTTTCGCCTAGTGCATCCTGACGGGCGCGTATTTCTGCTCGAAATTGTCGGATACTGGCGGCCAGAATACCTGCGCAAAAAGTTTTATCAGGTCCGCCAGGCTGACTGTAAAAACTTAATCTTGGCAGTGTCACAGCGGTTAAACCTGGAAAAGGCAGGTGTTGACATTGATACGACGCCAACAAAAATTGTTTGGTTCAAAGATAAATTACTGCCAAAAGCGGTTCTTGAAGCGCTTGAGTCAGCCTAGCCGGGCATACTTAGCTAGTCCCTCCATCCCCTAGATCAGATTCTTGAGGCGATTGCCCAGGCACCTTTATGACCGTAGCCGTTGAATCTACTAAAGCTATGCGCAAAATACTTGTCGTAGATGATAGTCCTATGCTCAGAGAAATGATCTCTGGCCTTTTGAACAAAACAGGACTAAACATTTCAGTGGCCAAAGACGGTCACGAAGCCAAAGAAAAAATTGTCGCTGAACCGCCAGATCTGGTGGTGCTAGACGTGGTAATGCCCAACATGAACGGCTACGAGCTATGCCGCTGGGTCAAAAGCAACGAAGCGACTAAGCATGTGCTGGTAATTTTGTGCTCTTCCAAGAGTGAAGAGTTCGATCGCTATTGGGGCATTAAGCAGGGTGCCGATGCCTACGTTATCAAACCGTTTAGACCAGGCGAACTGCTCAATACTGTTAAGGCACTGCTGTCTGGCCAGGCTGCTTAGTCTGCTGCTTACGTTTTTTCCTCGTCGTGTGAATAGGCCCGCTGGTTAGCTTTTTAGCCAGCGGGCCTTTACTTGTCTGGTTTATTTTGAGGGTTTGGCCAACGATATACTGTTGGGACTATCCTTCTTAGAGCATGTCGCTATGCCCACACCAAAGCGCGTGGCCCTGCCGCCCGGGTTAATTGTCCGCACCGGTAAATTTGTGTGGAATACAATGTGGCACACGATGATGTCGCAGATGGCACCGCGCAGCAAAGCAGGTGAGTATACACGGCCTGAGAGTGCCTTTCGGAGCAGAGAAATTACGCCAGAAGCCGGGCGGTATCGACTTATTGTCGGCATGAGCTGTCCGTGGGCACATCGGACATTGGTCGTACGGGTATTGAAAGAGCTGCAAGATGCGATCGCCCTTACAACCGTTTACCCCTCTACCGATGAAGGCCTCTGGCTATTCGATTCAGACCAAACAGAGCTACCTGGCAATTGTCGTACACTCCCTGAGTTTTATCGCAGCTGTCAAGCTGGATATTCAGGCCGCGCTACGGTACCCGTACTTTGGGACAGCAAAACAAATACCATTGTCAACAACGAAAGCGCTGAAATTATTGAACTGCTCAACAGTGAGTTTGGTGAGTTGGCCAACGACTCCGATCTTTACCCCGAATCGCTCAGATCAGACATCGACGCGCTGAATGAAAAGATCTACGCCACCGTCAACAACGGCGTATATCGCTGCGGATTTGCTCAAACTCAGCACGCCTACGACCAAGCTGTAGATGAATTGTTTACAACCCTAGATGAGTTAGACGAGCGTCTTTCTACTCAGCGTTACCTGTGCGGCAATACGCTCACACTAGCTGACGTTCGCCTGTTTACGACCCTTATTCGCTTTGATGTCGCCTATCATGGCATCTTTAAGTGCAATCGCCGCCGCATCGCCGACTATCACAGCCTCAGCAGCTACCTGGCCGATCTTTACCAGCTGCCCGGCATCGCCGATACCTGTGACATTGACGCAGTAAAGCGCGATTATTTCGGCAATTTGTTTCCCCTAAATCCTGGTGGCATTGTACCTGTTGGGCCAGGATGGGAAGGGTTAAAGCACCCGCATAACCGTGAGCGGTTTTCTTAGCCTGGCTTACAGCAAATACCAAATACCGACGTAAACCCATGCAAAAACGTCGTTGTACCCACAGGTCCAATCTCGCCATTACAAAAGAAACCGCCCAACGGCAGCGGTCCTATGTACTGCTCAAACAAATCCGAGTCAAAGTTAGGCTCGTCGTACAGACTTTCCCCTCGACCTGTGCAAGCAAACAGCAAAGCCCCCACAGGAGAGACCTTTACACCCTCTTGATCGAGCTGATTCTCCAAACTTTCTACCTTGTAGCGCTGTAGCCGACTTTCCAAATCTTCCTCAGAGGTTTGCGCATCGCGCATATGGAACTGTACGCGCATGCCAGGGCGAATTTTGTCGGCAACTGCGATCGCCCCACTCCGTGGATCCACACCCACCAAATTCCGAATCAAAAAATCTCGCTGCGTCAGGCTCGACTTAAACCCACTCTGCGCCACTCCAATAAACAGAGCATTTTGGGCCAGCTCCCGCTCTTCCTCATCCATGCTCTGAAAAATATTTTGCAAAATTTCTAGCGGCGTTTGCTTCTCATCTCCCTCTTCAAGGGTATCGGGCTCCAGCTTAAGCATAATATTCTTATCGCCCTCGCTCACCCGATAGAGCCCACCGATGGGCCGGCACCCCTGTGCCACAATCGATTGCAAAACAATATCGCCCGAGAGCGCAACCCCTACAATGCCTTCGCGATAAAGCTCTCCGTTACAAAAAAGACCGCTGTTACGGCTAAAGCTATCAATACCCGCCAGCCCACCGACCTTTGTAGCCTCTGGATAGGCATAGTCCATTCCCTGAACTAACTCGCTTGTACCCGACGAAAAAGGGTCAGCCATCAGCACAAAACCAGGCTGCGCCTCTGGCCGAACATCAATTAACTTACTCCAGGCATCAGGCGGACTGTCCAGATCAGGTAAGTCACCCGCTGTCAGATGAAAACTTCTGATATCTACATTGGGTAAATGCGCCGCGGTAATACTAAGCGCAGGCCCCTCTTCTATCTCTAAGGGAAAACCATCGGCCTCCATGCCAATGACGCCACTACCACTACAGCCAACCACGTGAGTCGCCAGCAGCAAATCCTGAATCAGAGGCATCAGCCTTGCATACTCACTTGCAAAGGCAACAGAAACAAAAACCAGCGCCAGGTCGGGCGGCTCGCTCAATTGGGTTTTGATGCGTTCCGTGACTTCCTTTACCGCTGTTTCTAACGAGACGTTGGTCGAAATCGCGCTGACCCACTTCATATTTGGAGATTCCTTAAGATAATTCTACGGGTAGAGCATTTTAATTAAAGTCTGATACATACTATATAAGTGAGCTTAAACCCCTGTAAGCAAATATCTGAAGTGCTCGTCAATTGATTGCCTGATAGCTCTATTATCTATCGCTACAGGTCAGTCGATAGCCACCTTCAGAGACTATATGCTTATAGGGGTTGAGCTGCTGACCAACGCCGTTTTTGGGCAGTGGCCTCTGTCCACAGTAAAGCGATAGCAAAGGGCGCTTTGTGCACTCTTTAAACTGCCATATATGATACGGCAGTTTAGTCTTCGCCAAAGCTAAGATACAGGCTGAACCACGCGTCGTTAAAACTCTACTAAATACGGTTTGCCATGAGCGATATTCAAGAAAAAATTAAGACCGAAATCGAGGCCGCCCGTGAAGCGTGCTCCACTGAAGATGCAGAAGGCTGTGCAGCCGCTTGGGATGCGGTAGAAGAGCTTCAGGCTGAAGCCTCGCACCAGCGTGACAAGGAATCAGAAAAGTCCCCCTTTGATAAGTACTGTGATGACAATCCTGAAGCTGATGAGTGCCGTGTCTACGACAACTAAGCGTATCTCTGAGCTTGTTTGTGACTACCGTTTCGGCTCTCAGGCTGTTTAGATACGGTGTCTAGATACCAGAGGACACCCCCAAGGTATCCCAAGGTATCTAGGGCTTAAAAGTATCCACGGCTAAAGTGTCTAGGGCTCATACTGTCTAGGACTCATTAGCTAACACAAAAGGAAAGAAAATTATCCACGCTTGTTTCTGCGATTGGGTAAGGCTCTTTCCTTTTGTCGTTCTAATATCAAAAAGGACTGCCTGATGCCTGACCTAATTCTTTAGCAACTTGACAAATTGGCTGCATATTGCACAGTAGGTGCTACATTGATTACTGCCCATTTATCCCTCGTTGCTACGTGCTAACAAACGCTGCCTCAGTACGTCCTCTGGTTTGGACAGATTATCGGTTAGCGCTGCTGATCACTGTTTTCATTCCACTCACGCTGCTGATTTGGTCATGGGTGAAAAAGTCTGAAGCCATCGGTGCGCTAATGACAATCTACTGGAGGGTGGCTAGCCTGCTAGTCATCACAGTTTATTTAATGATTCCTGGCTGGTCAGTGGGCTTCGCAACGGCCCTGTTAGCCAAGCTACTTATTCCACTGAGCATATGGTTCTGGGCCGATCTCAACGAAGAGATTCGAGAACAGCCCAAGCGATCGCTCAATCTAGGATTCAACGCTTGGCGATGGGCTATTTCTGCCTATTGTTTGGCAAGTGGAATTTTTCAACTATTCTTTATTTCCTGCGCTTTTTCTGTAGAGTTTCTAGCGAGTGAGTCCTGCCAAGCTCTACTAGAGCCGCCCTTGGTCTTCAAAGACATTATTCACGGCGATTTGACACCTGGTTTTCTTGGCTTCTGGGGCATTGTTGGCCTAGTGATTTATGCCGCGTACCTCGGCTATTTTCTAATCGTGCGACTGGGAAGACAAGGACGCTCAGCACTCAATCAATAAGTCCTTTCAGAAGCAGGCCAATCTAAAAAGCAGCTTTACTCAGTCACTCAAGCGTTATCCAAACAGGCTGTTCAACTGATTGATTAGCATCGGTGATTTAGCTTATGAGCGAACAAACGCTCGCTACACGACTGGAAAATTACACAATAAAGCGCCCTCAAGAAGTATTGATCGTGCATGCTGATATTGATGGAGAGCCCGATCAAGTCATTATCTTCAAAGGGTTTTCCAGCTCCCTAATGAGACAAACTGATTTCGATCCAGAAGTACCCGTACTACCACCAACAGCGGTTGTCTCGCACATCGATCGACTACAAGGGCCCTATCAACCGCAGTCTCCCCAGTACCTAGAACGTGGCATCTCTTTAGAGGACTTTCAGCACGAATTATTAGAAGTGGGCGTATAGAAAATTAGCGCTGCTCTTGCAGATAGATGACTTATTCTGCTGATACATCTACAGATCCACATTTCGTCAGTGACCTGTCACAATAATGGAGTCTTTTCTTTTACTAGTGCGGCAAATCGCCAAATATAACCAGCTATTTTCTCAGCACTTTGTTTCATAGAGTGAACTATTGCTTCTGGCGATCACTCCGACAACGTGCCGAAAGTTATATCCCGTCTCATAGACGTCTAACCTTATGTACAAGACTCAAGACCTACACGTGGTCGAAAATCGCCCCTTGCTTGCACCTAACCAGCTGCTACAGCAGCTACCACTCACCGAAACGGCTGCTGCGCTTGTAGCAAAAACTCGCGACCACATCCGTAACATCATGCACAATGAAGATCGTCGCCTGCTGGTGATTGTCGGACCGTGCTCTGTACACGATGTAGACGCTGCCTATGACTACGCGCAAAGGCTCGTTAAACTGCGAGAGAAGTTTTCTGAACAGCTAGAAGTTGTGATGCGAGTTTACTTTGAAAAGCCTCGAACTAGCATTGGTTGGAAGGGCTTAATCAACGATCCTCATCTCGATGGCAGCTACGATATCAACGAGGGACTTCGTCTAGCACGCAAGCTGTTGCTCGATTTGGCAGAGCTTGGCCTGCCATCAGCCACTGAGCTATTGGATCCGATTACACCTCAGTACATTGCTGACGTCATCTCTTGGACTGCTATCGGCGCTAGAACTACAGAGAGCCAAACGCATCGAGAAATGGCCTCTGGACTGTCCATGCCAATAGGATTCAAAAACAATACCAACGGCAGCTTGCAGGCAGCTTCTAATGCGATGCTTGCAGCCAGTCAACCCCATCATTTTCTGGGTATTAATGGCGATGGCCACGCCAGCATCGTATCCACAACTGGCAACGCCGATGGCCATCTAGTTCTACGCGGTGGAAAACAGGGACCAAACTACGAGCGGCCTCACGTCGAAAGCGCGGCAAGAGCACTCGCGGAGCAAAACCTCAATCCTCGTATGATGATTGATTGCAGCCATGCGAATGCGAACAAGGACCACAACCGCCAGGTAAGCGTGCTAAACGATGTCTCTGAGCAGGTTCGTTCTGGCTCACAGCACCTTATCGGTGTCATGATTGAGAGCCACTTGATAGCAGGAAATCAGCCAATTGCAAAGGGTCTAGATTCGCTTACCTACGGCCAAAGTATTACCGATGCCTGCGTAGATATCGATACGACAGCGGTCATGCTAGAGCAGCTGGCAAAGGCGGTAAGTCAAGCCAATAAGATGGATAAAGTAGGCAGAGCATCCTAAGGAACAGACGGTACGCTAGAAAAAGAAAAAAGAAGAGGGCAGGAAAATAAGTGCTTTTCCTGCCCTCTTCTTTTTTGGCCTTAGTTTTGCTTGACCGTATGGTTACATCCGTTAAAAAAGCGGAACATTCACGTTCAAGCCAGCACCATAGAAGGTGTCATCTAGATCAATATCATCATCTGATGAATTACCAAATCGGGTCCCACCGAACAGGCTAATTCGGCTCTCTGGCGTGATGTTGTAGCTGATAAGACCCAGAATTTGCTGGTAAGTGTCAAATCGGTCGATCTGCGTATAGTCGTCGAAATCTAGCTGGTAGAGCAGACTAGTGCGTAAATTGCGGCTGACGCCATAGTTGAGCGAGAGCGTCAGCGTCTGTCTAAAACGGCTAGCTTCTTCAGGGTCGGCAAAGCCCAAACGCATCTGATAGAAACCGTCTACCCAGGTTCTAGGCGTTAGGATGGCGCGATGGCTGACTAACGCGTCTAGGTATTGAACTCCAAAGAGCTTTTCTCGATAGCCAGGTGAGTATAGACGCTGGTTACGCCAGCCAATTTGAGCGTAGGTTTGAGGTAAAAATCGATGTCTTAAACCTATTTGGAGCTGAATTTCGTTGTAGTTGACTTCTGAGAATTCGTTGTAGCGGGCAATATTGGTTTCTGCGATCGCATAAACACCCGTATTGTCCGATAGCTTAGGCGAAAGATATAACGCCAGCCCAGCCTGGTATATCTGCTCTTCTATACTGTTAACAGGCGAACGAAAGACGTTATCAACATTCACAAAACCCAGGCGACCGCCTAAAAAGGCAATCGGCGCAGGCTTCGGTGGCGGAGCAGCTTCTGCGGTTTGCAGTAAGCGTAAAACACCCAGGTCTTCGTTGTCACGCGATCGCAGTTGAATCAATCTCAACGTGCCTAGCTCGTCATCAAGGATAGGAAAACTCTCCGAAACAACACCTTGCTCATCCAAAATCTCAGAGAGCAAGTCACGTTCACGACGCCTGAGCCTTGGCGTCTCTGCGTCTAATTTCTCTAAATTTAGTGCCCCTACCTCTAAAGCTTGTGCAGATTGGCGAATTAAATCACCGCTTACAGAGCGCTCTTCTTCGCGGGCTGTAGCCAGCGTCCCAATCGTCTCTGCCGTCTCGGACAGTGTCGTTTCGGACAGTGCCGTTTCGGACGGTCTCACTCCAGAGAGCAGTCTCAACATCAGCGGCTCTGCGCTTGAGTCTACTTGTGGAGACAATACAAACGCATCTGACTTAGCAACAAGTTCTTGACCCGGCGAGCCGTCTACATCGTCATTCAAGTTCTCGTGGGACAGCGCGTCTAACGGTTCGTCTAGCGGTTCGTCAGCAGATAAGTCATTAATCCAACCGCTAGTGCGCACTGTCTGTGTATCATTCCAAGCTAGCTCCAAGTGATCTACATTATCTGCCTCAAAAGCAGTCTGCTCAAATTGCAGAGAAGTTTCGGTTACAGCCGCAGCTGCAGCCAATCTGGACATACTCCAAGAAGCTGAATCTGACGGCGCTAAACTCGGCAGCGTTAACCTCTGCGATATTACGGGGAATAGTCTTTGTGAATCTGTAGCTAAAGCACTTGCCTGCTCACCGCTTTGGCCACTGTCTTGGCCATTGGCCTGAGCATTGGATTGAGCATTGGCTTGAAGGTCATCACCACCATCTCCGATCCCAGGCACAGTTGCTGAGTGCGACCTGAACTCTTCTACAGACTTTATGGAGAAAGTAGGCCCTGACGTATGTGTTGGATCTAGAACCTGAGGCAACAAATGATACTTAGAAACGGAGTGGTCCAGTTGATTGACTGGTTCAAAATCAGCGTTTGTTTCACTGACTGCTGTCGTCTCAGCGATATCTGTCTCTGCTAGCTCAGTAAGTTCTGGATTGGCCAAAGTCGGCGTGCCTAGCACAAGCATCCCACCAACTCCAAAGCTAAACTTCAGCACCTGATTGAGCTTGAACGCCTGGTAGTAAGGAAAAATATCCGGGTTCCGCATAGAGTAATTGGCCTTGGCAGGCAGGGGCTAGACTGCGTTCTTTTCTGTGTATTTTTCTGTGTACGGGGCAAAAGTGTGAAAAATCACACAGGCTCACGATGTCTATATGCAACTTACATAGACATTCATCAGGTTAAAAACACGTGAAGTTAGCCTAGCTTAATGCCAGAGCGTCTCCAAGGCCCTAACCTGCAAATCCCTCACAAAAAAGCAAAAAGTTAGGGTTTACGGCTCGAAACCATACATAATTTTAAGCAGGCCGTTTCTTGACATGCGCCCCAATATTGCTGCGTTTCTCTCCTAAGAATTTCTCTCACAGGTAGTTTATTGGCGCTCAAAGCGGTAGAATTACCACCAGAGCGCCTTTCCACACCAAAGATTGGAGCTGCGTTTCTTGAGATACGTTTCCTTAGTGCATCTGTTCGATACACCCTTTCAAGCGCATTGATACTGCATCATAAGTAATGCATCACACGTGCACTGACCTACATCAACTGGCAATTCAATCCATCTAGATTCAAAAGCCATTTTCGCTAAGCCTCAATCCCAGAAATAAAACTGTCAAAATCTGAACATTTTTATCTGAATCATCAGGCTTACTAATACCAAACGGATTTATTACAATCCGCTTGGAAAATTGTAGGGAAGTAATTCACAAGATCTATCTTTTTCGATACACAAGACTTTAATTTGTACAATTATCCTACCTGACAAATAGACTCTGCCGGCTAGCTTTTCTTACGTACAACAACTATGAACGGGCATTCGTTAAAACCAAAGCGTCCTCTACGCAAACTATCTTGGGCACTGTCTTTGTCATTAGGCTTAGTCGGCACAGTATTGCTTCCACATTCGGTCAACGCGCAGGAACAAGAACTCACTTGGGCTCGCGTAGACTTTTTGCGCAATAGAGTGCAGCTCGTTCCACAAGACCAACGGGCCAGACGTGCCAACATTTCAGATGTTTTAAGCGTAGGAGATGCCCTAAGCACCGCAAGGGCTTCTCGGGCTGAACTACGTTTTAACGATGGTTCTCTGGCGCGTATTGGTGAGCGGGCCACATTCCGTTTTACGCCCAACACACGTAACTTTCAACTTAGCAACGGAACTATTCTGTTGCTAATTCCCCCTGGTCGCGGACGAAGCACGATTCAAACCCCTAACGCCGTAACAGGTATCCAGGGTTCAGCGCTATTTGTTCGTTACATTCCCGAAACAGACACGACTATCGTAGGCGCGCTGACCAACAACCCAGACGGCCCTATGGTCCTTTTCAACAGAGATGGAACCGAACAACAAGCGCTTCGCGCTAATCAAGTCGGCGTTATCCAAGGCGATCAAATCGCTGAGCTGTATGAGTTTGACGGCACCTTGTTTTGGCAGAGTAGCGGCTTAGCAGAAGGGTTCAACTATCTTTCTGAGTCATCGTCTGGCTCAGATGAGTTAGACGGGGTTCGCGCAGAGATTAGAGAGGCTATTTCAAGCCAAGAACGTCTCAGCGGCGAGCGGGTCATTACTAATCCTGAAACATTTGCGGCACCGTCTACCGACGTTAACGACGGTGACATTGAAAATCCCGTTCCTTCCGATCTGCAGTTTGAAGACTCTCCTGCGGAAGAATATTTGCAGCGTTCGGACGAACCTGTTGATACCAGCCAGCTTGAAGTTGGCGTCAACAATAATTTAACGGCGTCTGCTGGCGATGATGAAAAGGTCACAGCAAGGGGGAATGATACCAATGCTGAGACGCCAACTAATCAAGCGTCAGGAAATGAAGGTGAGGATAGCGTATCATCATCAGCCGACTCGAATTCTGGTTCAAATACCGACAATTCTGCTGGCAATGAATCTGGAGACTCTGATACTACAGCCACTGAGTCAGCTGGCGATGATGCATCACCTGACTCACCACCATCAGACAACGGAACAACAGCAGAAGATACAGCTGATACACCAACCAGCAACGGTGTTCAACCGACAGAACCTGGCGCACCAACAGGTGTTTCACCAACGCTGCCAGATGAATCCGACGACGTTTCTCAAGACGCTACGGCCGACTGCCCACAGCCTGTATCACCCGAGACCGATAGCGGTAGCCCAAGCGGCGAGGCCACAGACGCTACGAATGGCGCTTCTCTAGAAACACCTCCATCACAGCCTGCAACTGCCGAAGACCCGCCTGAGGCACCAGAGCCGAGTGCAGTACCAGAAGCTGTTGTACCACCAGAGACAACCACACCAGAGACAACCACACCAGAGACAACCACACCAGAGACTACCTCAGTACCAGAAGCTGTTGTACCACCAGAGACAACTACAGTACCAGAGACAACTACAGTACCAGAGACAACTACAGTGCCAGAAACAACTACAGTGCCAGAGACTGTCACGGTACCCTCTCCAGGAGATGGCTTAACCGACGGATTAATAACCTCTCCTGTGCCTGAGCAGCTAGAAAACATAAATGAGGAAGGGCAGATTATTCTTCAAGACATGGACGCGATGAATGGTCCAGGGATGGGAGAAGACCAAGATACTTTGCTACCAGAAACTGAGGGACCGTCTAACAATCCAGATACGCCAGATACGCCAAACGACAATGAGCCGCCTGGTGGAGACCTACCTGGGACAGAGCCCTAACAGCATCGCCCGAAAGTAGGTTGAACGAATGCAAAGATGACTGCCGAGCAATCAGCAGTCATCTTTGTAGCCATCCCCGGACTCTAGCCATCCTCGAACTATAACGGCTTAATCTATCTCATCGTCTGTCTCTGATTTCTCAGCTATAGTGTCCATGTCGTTGAGCCAGTCTTCTGGCAAAATCTGGGTGCTGCTGAGATCTGAGTTAGTATCAATCACCCCTGGCCGAGTGCCCTGATTGAGGGTGGTACCGTCCATCATCTGGAACGACTCGCTGGCGATCGCAGGTTGATCGGTTAACTGATTATCATCAATCTGCTTGAGCGCACTCAACACTTCTTCACTAGAGGCATAGCGTTTATTAAAGTCGTAGCGCACCATTTTATTAATCACGCTAGACAGATCGGCAGAAATATCTTCAATCGTATGAGACCAGATGATCTCTCCATCTTCGCTCCGCTTGAAGGCATGAGGCGGTCGGCCAGTGAGCGCCTCAATGGCAGTAATTCCTAACGCATAAATATCACTACGTTCGGATGGCATGCCTGCTGATTGCTCGCTAGGCATATAGCCCTGTGTACCAATGCCAACGGTAGAGGGCATTTTTGTAGCCGATTCGGGCAGCCGATTCGAGATAGTCTTGACTGCGCCAAAGTCAATCAAAACATAGCGGTCATCCTTACTTCGGTGAATGATATTTGAAGGCTTAATGTCTCGGTGGATTACACCTTGAGAATGAACAAAGCTAATAACAGGGAGCAAATCGCTTAGCAGTTTAACAACGGCCTTTGGTGAGAGCGGGCGATTGCGTGCCAGAATATCGCGTAGCAGCGTGCCAACGATCATCTCTTGCACTAAATAGAAGGTCTGTTGCTCCTCAAAATAAGCTAGTAGCCTAGGGATTTGGCCATGTTCTCCGAGCGTACCTAACGCAACAGCCTCCTCTTTAAACAACCTTCTAGCCAGATAGTGTGATTTGGGGTTATCGCTGATAATCTTCAGCTGCTTGACGACACAAACCGGGTTACCCGGACGAAGGGTATCCTGGGCTAAATAAGTTTCGCCAAAGCCGCCCGACCCAATGACTTCTAATATTCGGTAGCGGTTTTGTAAAAGCTTGCCAATGATATCTGCTCGGTTAACGTCAAGCAGGTCTTGGAAATCATCTTGCTGACTGATAATCTCTTGTACCAGAGGCGAGGTAGCATAGCGCGCCAGCGTTGTGCGCAAACGTTTGCGCCGAAATCTATCGCCGGTAAAGCTAATGCCAAAGTCCAGCAGGCCAAAAGATGCGATCGCAATTATCGGCGTCCCTGTAATCAAAATAATGTTGCCAGCAACAAATGCGATATAGCTAATCATCAGCCAGGCGCTCAGACCGCCTCCTGCAATCAGCGCGCGCCTTGAATGCCTTTGAGTTTTATTAATTAGCGCGGCAATTAGAAGACCTAGCCCCAAAACAACAAGCGCATTGAGAGCAGGTCGTTTAATCGCGCGAGTGGGCGAAATATCCTGTTCTAGAGTCGCGATCGCATTAGCCAAAATCTCAACCCCGGCCATCGGATAGGGGTACAGCATACTTTGAGAAAAGGGAGCTTGATGAAAATCCTGGCTAGCCGCAGCTGTTGAACCAATAATGACAATTTTGTCTTCGAAAAATTGACCTGATTGCAGCCTGTTCTGCCACTGGTCATCATCGAGCACATACCAGAACGGGACCTGCTCAAAAGTACCTCTAGGACCGTGGAAAAAGATATTCTCCTGAGGCTCATCAGCATAGGGGACATTAGCAGCTTCTAAGGTAGCTTGAGCAAAGCTCCGTGGCGCAACATCAAAAATATCGCGATCTTCAATCACCGCAAAAGCCCTTGTGGGTTGGGGCAGCGCTTCAGCCAAAAAAGTCTGTCCCAGTCGATGAATTTGCTGGTTATGCTCTATATGAAAATTAATAGAGCCTAGCCTGACCCCGGCATCTTGGAACTGTGGAAGCGGCAAGAAGGGCTGAAACAAATCGCCTTGCTCAAGGCCCAAATTGCCGTACTTTGAGGCCAGTACAACACGTTCGTTGTACTCAGTTAAGACTTGAGTAAACGCAACGTCATCAGCCGCGCCATGGGCACTATCTTCTGTGAATAGAATATCGAGCGCCACTGTTTTAGCCCCTGCGCTCATCAGTCGATCGATTACTTTAGCGTAGGCTTCTCTTTTCCATGGCCAAGACGCAATCGGCTCTAATACCTCGTAGCGTTCTGGATCGTCGCGATAGTGCTGGCCCTGAGAAAGAGACTCCTCATCAATTGCCAAAATCACCACATTCTCAGGGGCCGCAACAGGCCCCCTCAGCTCAAAAAACAGGCTCTGCACCTGTCGCTCCCAGAGGTTAACAATACCGAGTTCTAGACCAACCGCACCAGCTGCGATCGCCGTGCAAGTAGCCGAGACTGCAAATCGCCAGTGCTTAGCAATTACCCGCTGCTGCCAGGTCGCAAACCGGTCTCTATTCGTTAGGGTCACGGTAGCGTCAGCTGTCTTGGCACTCGATTTGGACCGTCTTCTAAACATCTTTTTCGCAGGAGGAGACGGGTCCGCAGACTCAGACGGTACAGACTCAGACTTCACTGATTCAGACTTCGCAGGTTCAGACATAGCGCTATTCAAAGTTTATATGCTTTGAGAATCCCATTTGGACAATCCATGCGTAGACAAAGCCGGTATCAAAACGCACGTTCTTTTTTAAAAAAAGACTATAATGACCAGATACACCCAAAGCCAACTATATCCGTACGTTTAATCTTATATTCATCACTCAATCTTTATCGTCCACTCTTTTCTATCCTTCATTCTTAGGATCGCATCTATGACTAATTTTTAGCGACTGATTTCTAGGATTCGTTCTGTGACCAAAATCGCAGAACATTCTTGTCAGTTTTTATTTCGTCACCGCGTTTATTTCAAGTGTCTATTTTAGGTCTTTATTTCGGCAGAACTCAGATTAGACCTCGGTCCAGCGCCCGACTGGGCAGACTAATTAGGCAAACCTGTTGCGCCAGTGCAAATAGACGTATTGACACTATTTTCTTCAGCGACTGGTTTTCTTCAGCTGCTCCCACAACCTATACAGATAGCCTAATAACGGCTGCTGACTGGCACCAGCATACTTTTTCGGTATAGAACGGCTAGGTTTTCGTTTAGCTTTTCATCCAATCAATCAATGTGTATTGAGACGGATGAACTATGTCGCTATTGCTGACTTTCAAGCGGCACAATACTAACTCTTATTCAACTTCTCATGGCTTCTTCGACACTCAATCGACTGTCTATTTTTGTTGATGGCAATAACATGTTTTATGCCCAGCAAAAAAATGGATGGTTTTTCGATCCCAAACGAGTCCTGGAGTATTTCATAACAGAGATGGACGATATCTCTCTAGTCAATGCTTTCTGGTACACCGGCCTTAAAGACCCGCAAGATCAGCGAGCCTTTCGAGATGCATTAATTAGTCTGGGATACACCGTACGCACAAAGGTTTTAAAAGAATATTACGACGATTCTTCTGGCCGCTACAGTCAAAAAGCCAATCTGGACATTGAGATCGTTGTAGACATGTTTAACACGGTTGATCAGTATGACCGCGTCGTGTTGCTTAGCGGTGACGGCGACTTTGAAAGAGCCATTGAGCTACTGCGCTCTAAAAGTACGCATATTACAGTGGTCTCTACAGAAGGCATGATTGCCAGAGAGCTACGCAACGTGACCGATCGCTACATTGACCTGAATAAAATTCGCAAACAGATAGAAAAAACTGAAAGCTAAAAGCAGAATGACTAGTCAAGAAATGATTTGATAGCAGCTCTAAGCTTGAGCTGCTTTTGATAGTGCCTTCTCATTAGCGGGTCAGACGATAACCAGTGTTCTACTAGGGCGCGCTCTTCCGCTGTAACCTCATCATCCATATAGGCGCTAAGTAGCTCAAATTTTTCGTGGCTGGTAAAATCCGCTGGTACACTCTGAGCACCTAAGGATCCATCTGTGGTTGCGTCCTGACATTGTTCAAGATGCGGTCTGCTCTTTTGGAGCACCTGGTGAAGTTTGGGGTTTGGGGCAGTCATGACTGGCTCATATTGGCGATCGCAATTGGCTGATCACAGGCAGCTTGACAGAGCAGCGCTAGCTCTCTACTACTGTTTGATATCACAGACAGACTGTAAACGTTGTCGGCAGGTCATACAAGCTCTTTAAAAATTTTCATTCCCCGTACATTTCTTTACACTCGCACAGAAAAGCGGGTGCAAAACGGGTGGGTCTACGCTGTAACCAGCACAACGCAACCACTCAGCGTCGTGGGCAATATTACGGGTATGATTTGTTCAATACTTTACTGAACGCTGTCATAAAGAGGTATTTTTTTAAGCAATAATGAACGCAATGGGTTGCGAAAATGTGGAAAAGTCATAGAGGCTTTTCCATCTGCCACAGCAAACAGCAGAGTACAGTCTACTGTTGACGCATCACTTAGCTTTACACATGGCAGGGATTGTAGCCATTCATAGTGGCGTAAGCTAATTGCAGGTTGCCGTATGTAACTTTACGTATTGAGAAAGGTGTCTTGATAATTGCAGCTGTTTTCCCAATGACGTGCACTTAGGACTGTATTCTCAGAACTGTAGTATTACCACTTATCGCTCACACTTTTTGCGCTCACGCACCTATGCAATACTTGGCAAAGGTCCATTCTAAATATTCACCAGGGACGACTCAGCTTCAGCTTTTGGCGATCAACCCCTCTGAGCATGTCTGGGAACTAATTACACCGAGTAAGATTGTAATTACCTCTCAGGAGGTGCCGTTCAACGAGCAGGTGTTGGTGCTCGTTGAAATGGAAAATGAAGATCAGGTCGTAACCATGAAGGATGCGACTGAGTGGGTGACAGATTTTGTGGCAGAGTACTTGACGCTGGGTCTAACGCCGAGAGGGTTAGAAGACGAGCTGGAGCGAGCAGAGCAGTGGCGACAATCTCTAACCCTGCAAAGCCAAGAAGTTCGTCGCCGGGCACTAGAGACAGCAGCACGGCGAGACGAAATTCAAAATTTAGAAAAACGCCTCAAGTTAGATCATGAGGCGTCTGAACAGAAAGATTAGCAAGTGATAGAAGGCTGATTCAGCGAGAGGGCTTCTAAGAGGGCTTCTAGGCTCTATGCACCGTTGCTTAGACACTGCTCTTTGGATAGCGCTCCCCTTAGCCAATTCTTCGTAACACTTCCCTAGCCACAAATATCCTGAAACTAGCTGCAATCACGTCTGAGGTAAGACGTCTTGTAGCAACGGTGCTAGCTCGTCCTTGAGCTGCCCAGCTCGGATAAATTCGGCGTAAGTATCTGACTCGATGGCCAACAGCTCATCGCGAACTTGCTCAGCGGCGTACTCTAGAATTTCTGGGTGCGATCGCTGCAACTTCACCAGATCCTCTTGAACTTCTTCCAGCTGTCCTTCTACTAGCGCAATCTGATATCGAGCAAACTCCTCGTCTACTTCCTGCCGCGTAATCAACTCTTTAAGCCGATCGAGCACTCGGTTGAGCGCAACGCGGTGAGCAATCAACTGGGTATGCTTTTGGCGGGTGGGCTGATCGCCTAGAAGATCTAGCCAGGACAGCAATGGCTGCGTGGTCAATCCCTGAACGAGCAAAGTAAAGAGCATCACTCCAAAGACAACAGAAATAATTTCTTCTCTTTGAGCCAGTGATTCTGGAACGCTCAGCGCTAGAGCGACAGCCACCGAGCCTCGAAGCCCGCCCCACCACAGAACGGATTGCCCAGGAATCGAAATATTTTCGCCGCTGGTCGCCGCATTACTGAGTAAGCCCAAGCCGTAAACGCTCACAGCGCGAGCCGCAATCATAATAAAAATGGCAATACCAATTGTTTCTGCATAGTCGATCAGATATTGGAAGCGAACCTGATCGCCGATTAGCAAAAACACAATGGAATTGACAAAGAATGCTAGAAATTCCCAAAACTCAGAGACCACAAGGCGCGTTCGCGGATTCATCCCGATACGTGAACCAAAATTGCCAAGTATTAGACCCGTGGTAACCACTGCAATCACCCCAGAGCCACCAACCTCTTCAGCGATGATGTAGGTGCCGTAGGCCGAAACCAGAGTGAGCGACTGCTCCACCAACGGGATGTCAAATCTTTGGGTTAGAAAGGAGATACCAAACCCAATCAGGCCACCTAGGCTGATGCCCAGACCTACAAAAAGGGCAAAGCGAGCAATGGTTACAGACGCATTGAACTGCTCCAAGCCAAGCGCAATGCCCAGCAGCAGATTAAAGGCTACAACGGCAACACCGTCGTTGAATAGGCTCTCGCCTTCCATAAGGGTGGTCAGCCTTTTATCAACACCGAGTTCGCGAAACAAAGCAGTCACAGAAACCGGATCGGTTGCTGAGAGGCTAGCCCCTACTAAGAGCGATGTCGCTAAAGAAGCGCCTGCAAGCTGTTGTAGACCAAAAACCAGACTCAAGACGCAGATAACAACGCCTATAACGGCATAGAGCAAGATAGGGATAATATCGCTCTTAAGCCGACTCCACTGGATATTCCAGGCAGCTTCAAACAAAAGTGGCGGTAAAAATATAAATAGAATTAATTCAGGTGATAGATTCACTAGGCGCACGTCTACGACGGCAAGACCAAGCCCCACGACAAGCAGTAAAAGCGTGTAGGGAATATTTCTTAGAATGCTGAAGACGCGTGAGAGAGTCGCAACGCCGAGTGAGACAGAGAGCACCAGCAAGAACTGGCGTAGATTTTCTTCGATTGCTTGGTTTTCTAAAGCGGGTTCTACCGCGACTGCTAGCCAGTGCATACGTTATTTACTATTGAGGGCTCTACCGTTAGGTCGCTTGAGGGCGAATAGTCAGGTTTACTATAGGGCCTGATGGCACAGATTTACCCTGCCTTTCGGATCGTTTCGGCCTGAGCCAGCAGGGAGTTAGCAAATGCGATCGCTTCCGTATCCGACTTCCCACCCGCCAGCTGAGCCAGCTCATCGCGACGCTCAGCCGTTTTACTCAACGGTGTCACCTTCACAATTGTGCGCTCTTCAGTATTGGCTGCTATGGGTTTAGAGTCTGTAGATTGGTCAACCTGCTTAGCCGCCTGTTTTCCACCGCGTTTTTTGGTAGCGGTGCTAGCTTTAGCAGGCTTTTGAGGCTCTGATTTAGCCTCAGCCGTCTCCAGCTGCGCAGCAACCTTAGCACGTGCTTTAACTTCTTCTGCGGCGACCGCTGCCACCGCTTCTGACGTTTTGCCTTTGGCCTTACGCTGACTGTCAGGCTTATCTGTCGGTAAGGTCACCACATGTTTGCCGACGTGGTAGTGGGCGTCGGCCATAGCAGCTACCAGCGGCTGGTGCGTCACACAAAGCACCTGATGCTCACGGCCTAGCTGATACAGCTTTTCAGCGATCGCCTGGGCCACTCGCCCTGAAACACCCACATCAATCTCATCAAACACCATCGTGCTGATTGGATCGACTTTAGAAAAACAGGCCTTCAGCGCCAGTAAAAACCGGCTCATTTCACCGCCAGAGGCAATTTCAATCAGCGGCTGCAGCGGTTCTCCTGGATTTGGACTAAAGACAAACGAAATTAAATCCGCACCGTGAGCCGCTGGCGGCTGGGATTGAATATCCACTTTAAACTTCACTCTTTCCATCGCCAGCGGCTTCAGCTGTGCCACTAGGTCGGACTCTAAACTTTTCGCAGCAGTTTGACGCAGCTTAGTGAGCTTGTCACAGCTAGCGAGCAGCTTCTTTTGCTTCTCCTGGTAGGCCGCCTCCAATTCCTCAACCGATTGGCCGTCCCCGCCCAAAGCAGCTAAGGACGCCTGGATACTTTGGTAATACTCAATCAGCTCTGGCAAGTCGCGGTTGTACTTGCGGCAGAGCTGCTTTAACTGAGAAATACGGGCATCGATTTCATCCAACCGCTCAGGGTCAGTTTCAATATTTTCGCCGTATACGTTCATCTGCCGCCCGGCTTCTTGCACCTGCGCTAGCGCGTCTGTCACCATCTCTAGAATCGGATTGACGGCCGGGTCGTAGCGCAGCATGTCGGTTAAAACACCTTCCGCGTCGCCGAGCATATCCGCACAGGCCGCACCGCCATCGTTTTCGTATAGGGTCTGATAAATTTGATAGCTCTGCTGCTGCAATTCTACGCTGTGACTGAGACGCTGATGCTCTATTTGCAGATCGTCTAGCTCGTTAGGATCTTCTAAGCCTGCCTCAGTAAATTCCTTATTTTCGAACTGAAACATATCTATCTGCTCGGCCCGCTGCCGATCAGCTTTGCGACGACTGTCCAAAATTTTCTTAGCCGCGCTGGCCGATTCATAGTCGGTTGCGACTTGCGATCGCACTTTCAGCAGCTGCGCATCGCCAAACCCGTCGAGCCAATCGCGCTGCAAATCCG
>CALDSK010000146.1 GCA_937911865.1 uncultured Synechococcus sp. | reverse complement strand
CAGCGAGTACCAGCTCAAACTCAAAGCCAAAGTCACAGAGTGCTTGAATCATGTCAGCGGCTATCTTGGGTTTGCTCTGATAGCGATCGCCTTCTCGTAATCGTTCTTTTGGCTTATACACCTCAAACATCAGCGGAAAGGTGATGTTGTCTATCACACCGTAGGCATCGACCGAAACAATGCCATTCTCCACTTTGCCTAGATTGCCGATGTATTGGCGTTTGACATAGTCAGTCGTTCGTCCTTTCTTACGGTCGCCCGTTTCATCTATCACCAGGGTCAGCTTGCGACCCTTCAACAGTTTCAGAATGATCTCCAGTCGTCGTTCTCGCAGTTGTTTGACTTGCCAGGGTGAGCTGACTAAAAACTGTTGCAGTGATTGAGCATTCGGCAACCCGTTTACTTTGGCAATCGCTGGCAAAGATTTACGAGGAATCTCTGCCAGCGCACCGACGTGGAGGTGTTTGAAAGCCTCGAAGCTCCTCACCTCCACAAACAGGTCTCGATAGCTTTCACAATATTCATCAACAAACCTAACGGTAGGTTTCGCTGCTCGCGGGGCGATCATCGGTGCTCGTTCAAATCAACTTTACTATTCTAGTTTTTCTCTCGCTAAAGTCATTGAAGAGCGCTAACTTCCTATGTGGAATGCCAGCTCGCTGTAATGTTCGAGTCCATATCCGCGTACTCAAATTATTATCGTTGATATAGCTACCTGTTTTTGGCGCTGGGAACACCAGCGTGGACTCGTCATATTGATCAGGTCTGACTTTCAGCAAGAGACTTTGTAATTTTTTTAGAAGGATAAATGGTGCGAGCCTTGTGCATTTTAGTGGCCCCGCGATCGCTCCCCCGCTTATAGCTTTCTCCTATCCAAATCTGAGATATATTCTTTTGCACAACACCCCATCTGAGTCCTATAGCCTCACCAGTGCGGCAACCTGTTCCGAACAAAAAACGCATCAGTGGCGTGTAGTATCGATAAAATCTAGACTCATCCATCGCTTTGATGATGGCCTGGATCTCATCAACGGTAAACGGCTGTGGTGATTCAGTCGGTGGAACCTTAAATGCTGAAATCATCGCAGTCCAAGGATTACTCTGGAACCATCCTCTAGAAATCCCCCATTCCCAAGCAGCATTAATGACAGAAAAGTATTCTGCTGCACTGATAGGCGCAACCTCGGTCAATAGATAATCTCGAAATAAAATTGTTGTTCGCTCAGTATAGTCAGAGACGAGCTTCGTTCGAGAGAATCTAGCAAGCTTTTTCCCGACATGCTCATACTTCTCTAGCGTCTTAGCAGCCACTAATTTTGCCTTAGCCTCTGCAAACTCAGTCAGCAGTGTCTGACCAGTCATCGGCCTAGCACCCTGCACCATTTCCCCTTTGTACTTCGCCAGGGTCGGGTCAAATTGCCCGGTCGCCATATCAATTTCAATCTGCCGAGCCTTCATTTCAGCAGCGGCCTGGCCGATCACATCAGCCCGAAGCTTCGGGCTGAACTGATAGCGCTTGCCTCGCCAAGACCATCGGAGCGAAAGCAGCTGATTCCGCTCAAAAACGACAACGGACCCTGCTTTAGCCTTCGACTTAGTAGCCATAAATCTTGCACCAATCTTTATCGAATTCGATGCGATTTTATCGAATCTGATGCAACTATTCCGTCTCAAAGCGAGCTAAGGAAACGACTGAACGTCAGTTATACTAGGACTCCTGGGGAATGGACGTACGCCGACTCGAACGGCGGACCTCATCGATGTCAACGATGCGCTCTAACCAACTGAGCTATACGTCCTTGCGCTGGTTTCTGAATATATCACAGTGATCCGAAGGAAGGCAATACTCGATTTTCTATCTGCTCAAGTTAGACGTAAAGTCACTAGAATAGAGATGTAAGAAAGCGTTGAGCCTTCGGCGATATAGAAAATTAGATGTACTGGCAAGAAGTTTCTGGCAACTGGTTTTTAGTGCCTGAGCACCCTAGAGCGATTATTCATTTTTTAGGCGGTGCTTTTGTAGCGGCTGCACCTCACCTTACTTATCGCTGGCTGCTAGAAGCGCTATATACAGAAGGCTATGTGGTTGTTTCTACACCTTTTATTAATACGTTTGACCATAGCGCGATCGCACAAGAAACGCTCACAACCTTCAACCAGGGACTAACCTATTTGTACAAACAGCGCCCCGATATGAGTAATTTACCTATTTTTGGGCTGGGCCATAGTATGGGCTGCAAGGTCCATCTGCTCATCGGTACTGCTCATCCAGTCAAACGTGCAGGCAATGTTTTCATCTCATTCAATAATTTTCCTGCTCGAAAATCCATTCCACTGCTAGAGCAGGCGCTTGATGGCGCCAGACAGTTCATGCCAGACTTTCAGCTCGATGCCCGTTTAGAGTTCACGCCTAGCCCCGAACAAACGCTGGAGCTGATTGGAACCCAGTACGATACGCCTTACAACCTGCTAATAAAATTTCGTAGCGACAGTATTGATCAGACCCGTCCGCTCAGCGATGTTCTGATTCAGCGCTTTCCTAAAACTACCACTGTCAGAATCTTGAAGGGCTCGCACACAACGCCCATTGCTCAAGATTTTCCCTGGCAAGCTAATTCATGGGATACAAACCGATCTTTTAGCCCGGTCGATGCCTTGGGTCAATTTGTAAAGCAAGAGTTCTACCGAGATCTGAACGGTCTGAAGGCTGAAGTGCTGTACTGGTTGGCTGGAGAATAGCGTCATTCGTATTAAGAATGGGTGGCTGTAATTGTATCCTTCTTGTAGAAAGGATCATGTGTAAAGATAGGGGCTTCTTCAACCGGCTGTTTACAGGGGATTTTGATAACAAAGCGCGTTCCTCCGTTATCTGCGGGTAAGCAAAAAATGCTGCCGTTGTGCTTTTCAACAACAATTTCATGACTAATAGAAAGCCCAAGTCCTGTTCCTTTACCAACAGGCTTGGTTGTGAAAAAAGGATCAAACAGCTTTGTTCGAATTGCCTCTGGAATGCCAGGCCCGTTGTCAACAATTTCGATGACAGCCTCTCCGCTCAGATTGATTGCTGTCGTGACTGTAATCTTGGGGGCTTGTGCAGGCGACATTTTGCTTGTTTGGATTGCTTCGTACAGCGCGTCAATAGCGTTTGCCAAAATATTCATAAATACCTGATTAAGTTGGCTAGGATAGCACTCTACTTTAGGAATATCACCATACGCTCTGATCACCTCTATTTGCTGACCGTTTACATTACTGCGTAGTTTACTCTGCAAGATTAAAAGGGTGCTATCAATACCCTCTTGAAGGTTCATCGCTTTAACCTCTGATTCGTCTAGCCGAGAGAAATTTCGTAGGGATAGCACAATTTCTCGAATGCGATCGGCACCAATTTTTAGCGATTCCAACAGCTTAAATGCATCTTCTGTCAGAAAATCTAAGTCAAGCGTTTCTATATGTTCTTGTAGTGTTTTGTCAGGACTTGGATAACAGGTCTGGTAGTGTTCTACTAACCCTATTAAGTCTTTAAAGTAGTCCTCAGCAGGTTTGAGATTGCCGTAAATGAAGTTGACTGGATTGTTGATTTCGTGTGCGATTCCTGCCATCATCTGGCCCAGAGAAGACATTTTCTCACTTTGAACCAAATGCATCTGTGTTTGCTTTAAATTTTCGAGAGCTTGACTTAGCTCTGCAGTTCTCATTTGAACTCGCGCTTCTAGATCTTGAGTGAGCTGTTGCAGCTGAGCCTGTGTTTGTGCTTGCTCTGCTACCTTTTGATTTAACAGCTCGTTGTTGTACTCTAGCTGTTGAGTCATTCGGTGCAGTCGCAGCTGCATACCCACACGAGTTACTACTTCTTCCTGCTTGAAGGGCTTTGTGATATAGTCTACAGCGCCTAGCTGCAAGCCTTTCACCTTATCGGTAGATTCGGAAAGCGCCGTCATGAAAATAATTGGGATGCCAGCTGTTAGCTTATTAGATTTAAGTCGATGACAGGTCTCAAACCCATCAATACCCGGCATCATGACATCTAGCAAAATTAAATCTGGCTTGGCGTATTCTGCTTGCTCAATAGCGGTTTCTCCATCTGTTGCAAAGAGCGTAGTCCATCCCTGATCTTGAATAGATTCTGAGAGGACTGCTAAGTTTGTTGGAGTATCATCGACTAGTAATATCCGAACTTTCTGAAGCTCAGTTTTTTTCATGACTCCAAACAGATAAATGACTTTATGAACGCTCTGACCTTTTTGGTTTGAAAACTTTGAGCTAATGTTCTTAACTCTGTTGTGAAACTCACTAGGTGAGGAGTCTCTTTATCAATCGTATTTAGAATACCCGTCAATCCATGCAGATCTCCCATCATAGCTAGATGATAGAGGTTGTCTATGATTTCCTTGCTTGGCGGCACAATTTGTCGCTGTTTCTCTTGATCAGATGGTTTCTCTTCTGTTAGCGTGCTTTTACTGTGGAGCTGAGTTGATAGAACCGATTCAAGGGATTTATTAGACGCATCTTCGTATCTCCAATCTATGTTTAGGTGCTGCTGTAGCGCCGCTAACAGCCGATCAATTTCTATTGGCTGCGGTAAGAAGATAACCGCACCTGCTTCTATGCTCTTGCGGCGATCGCATTCAAAAGCATAAGTGCTGGTTACAAAAATAGCGCTTTGCATTGTTTTTGGATGCTGCTGTAGTCGCTTAATAAGCGCCAATCCTGTCTCATCTGTACTTTGCAGCTCAGCAATAACGACGTCAGGGTTACTCTTGGTCGTTGCATTGAGTCCTTCGAGGCTGCTAGAGGACTCTGAAACTGCAAATCCTAGAGGTTCTAGAAGCTGTGCGATCGCCTGACGATTGTCCTGACTGTCATCAACAACCAAGACTGCTGGAACAGCCGCTGCATCTGAATGATTTGGGCTGTTCTTTGTTGATTCAATTCCAACGATCTGACGGTGCTCGGTTCGTTTTGCAACCCAGTTGGCCGCCAATTCAATCTCAGGCTCTAACCAAAAACGACTGCCTTGTCCAACCTGGCTGTCTACCTGTAGTGGGCTGCCCAGCATTGCTGCATTCTGTTGGCTAATGGCCAGCCCTAGTCCTGTTCCCTGTGCTTTGTGCTCATTGTCACCTACCTGTTCAAAGGGAAGAAATATTTTTTTAACCTGTTCAGGCGTCATGCCAACGCCGGTATCTTCAATCTGAAAGCGAATTTTTTGTGTTGCATAATCTGTTGCATTATTTGTCGTGCTACTGGCAGATTGCTCCTGCTCTTCTAGCCGGTTTCTCAGTGAGTCTTCAGGCATTGCTGCGCAACGTACAGCAAGGGTTACGCTGCCTTCATCCGTAAACTTGATAGCATTACCGAGCAAGTTAATCAATACCTGCCGCAGTCGCTTTTCATCTGCACAAATGGCAGCGGGTAGCTGCGAATCAAACTCGCACTTGAAGGTCACACCCTTCTGCTCAGCTTTGATTCGACAGATTTCAGTGACACCAGCTAAAAATGTTTTGAGCTCGAAGTCATGGTTGTGTAGCTCAAGCTTACGGGCTTCGATTTTAGATAAATCTAAAATGTCATTGATCAGCGTTAGCAGGTGGCTACCGCACTGATGAATGACGTTGACGCCCTTTTGTTCTTTTTCCTTTAAACTAGGCGATCGCCTCAAGATCTGCGCATAGCCTAAAATGCCATTCAACGGTGTCCGCAGCTCATGACTCATATTGGCAAGAAAATCACTTTTTGCCTGATTGGCCGCGTCTGCTGCTTGCTTCGCTTTTGCTAGAGATAGCGTTCTCTCTTCTACTCTGATCTCAAGTGTTCTGGAGTAGTCTAAGAGCTGATTGTTCACCTCTTCTAATTGAGTATTGGCTATGCCTAGCTGAACGTTCGCATCTTTAAGAGACTTTTGTCGGTAGGCGTTAGTTGTTGCTAGCCCGCTGATAGTGAGGGCCGCTAACGGTGAGATAACAGGGATTAATACACCGCCAAGAAAACTAACGTACGCTCCAATTACCAGCATGCTGCTAGCTAAAATTCCCGTGCAAAAAGCACCTCTCAAAAAGCGGAACTGGTATCTTTTTTGTTGCTTAGCTGCAATTCTCCAACTCCCAACTGTACCCAGCAATGTCCAAACAGCAATCCAGGTGTGTAGCCCTATTGCTGGGAAGCCTACTAATCCTGTACGGTCATGCAGGGCGCCCTGCACTAACTGGCTAGCAATATTGGCATGTACAAAAACGCCGGGCATGATCCGGCGACCTGAATTTTTCCAAGTGCTGCTGTAGGGCGTTTCTAAAAAATCGTTTGTGCTGGGTGCAATTGTGCCAATTAGCACCATACGATCGCGCATCAAACTCTTGTCTACCGCGCCTGAGAGCACATCAGCCATAGAAACCGTTTCAAAGGCTGATTCGTCTCCTCTCCAGTTCAGCAAGATCTGGTAGCCGCCGACTTCTTCTTTACCGTAGCCTACATCCTGTGCGCGTAGGGGTTGATAAACTGTTTTGCCTAGCTGAAATATCTGTTTTTCTGGATTAACAGCTTCTAAGCTAATATCTTCAGCAGCTAAATATCTCAGAGCGATTTGGGTGGCCAGTCCTGCTTTTATTTCTCCTCCAGCCTGCTCGTCTCCGGCTGTTAGTAGGCTACGCCGAACCTTTCTATCGGCGTCAAGCACCAAATCAGCAATGCCCACCTGATCTAATTCATCGAGTACTGGCGGTGGATTTACTCGCCCGCCCATAATTTTTTCTACGCCAACCAGCGTTGGTGTCGTTTCAAATACGCTGACTAGCTCTGCATATCCAGGTTCTTCGGGTAAGTCCCGATAGATGTCCATGCCAATTGCCCGAGGCTGCTGCTGCGCAATTTTGGTCAGCAGGTCGGCCAAGATGTTGTCTGGAATGGGCCAGTCTTCAGCTGCTCGAATGTCTTGCTCATCAATTGTAACGACAACAATAGAAGAATCGATGCCTTCGAATGGTCTTAGTCGAAAAAAGGTGTCTCTTACTTCCCATTCCAAGAGATCAAAAACACCGAGAAAGCTACCTGTACTTACTGCGATCGCAACTGTCGGTGCAATCACAAAAGCGCTACGTGTCCGCCAAAGGAAGGTTTTAAGTTTAAGCCACATGAAAGATAGTTTTGGCAGTAACAGGGAGCAACGTGGAGATTGCAGTATTGCCCGTAGTATGCCCTTGGTGGCTTTTAATAGTGCAGGTGCTATCGAGAGACAGCCTTTTGCTGATATTCAGGTGCCGAGACTATGTAGGAAGTAGCGAAGGCGTATAACGTTCGGTTTCTGATAGCGTTTGTGCGAATTTTGCTTATTGCTTGGAATTTTAGCTATTTTTCGACAGCTGTGTAATATTGGTGCGAATTAAAGGGCAGTGAAACAACCTGCGCGGCAACGCCCTCTGCTTCCAAAACCAGATCGCTACCCCCCGCCTTTGTACGGACATAAGCTAGACCAAAAACAACAGAGTCAACAGCAGAAATACTCGTGATTTTACCGACTTTTTTGCCCACTTGGGTAAGGTGAGTTCCGACAGGAACCGTCTCTTCTAGGACAACTCCCCATAGTCTCTTTTTCACGCCTTGGTAAGTGTTTAACCGAGCAATCGTTTCTTGACCGATGTAACAGCCCTTTTCAAAAGAAACACCGTTCCAAAGCCCAGCTTCTAAAGGGTTGTCGTCATCTGTCAACTCTTTACCGGGTGCGGGCCTTCCCTGCTGAATCCGCAGCTGCTCCCATTGCTCAGCCGTTCCTGGTACCCCGCCCGCCTCACATACCGCACTCCAAACGGCTGCCTTGACGTCCTGATTTCCCCAGACGGTATAGCCCTCTATGGCTAAGTCGCTTCCTACAGCTACAGTCACAACAGCATTTGTCTGGGCCAGTGTAAGGGGTAGTGTGAGCTGATGGTGAGTAAATTCTGGCTGACCGATGAGCGATTCAGCCCCTATTTTCTCTATCACCGCGTCGGCGTGCTTGCCTAGCACCGTAAGCAAAAACTGCTGCTCACTCTCATCTACTAACGTGACTTGATCGGAAAAAAAGATGTAGCGATCCATCCAATCGTAGAGTGATTGGGCCATTCCCGGTGACACCGTTAGGTATAAAGCATCCGGCAGCGCGTAGACTGAGGCCATATCAATCGTTCGCCCTGTGGATGTCACAAAAATGGTTTGACAGCCCTGTCCAGCGGCCAGCTGCTCAATGTTGTTAGTGGTCTGGTTGTGTAAAAATCTGACCCGATCAGCGCCTGTCAATCGAATATGGCCCCAGTCGCTGCGGTCAAATATCACAGGCTGGTTGGCAAGAATCTGGTCGGGCCCAATCGAAGCTGACATAGCGGCTCTTTTAACGTTTCACGGGGAGCTATTCACGGGGAAATGTTCACGGGGAAAAATTGACAGTCAACGATTGACAGGCAACTATTCACAGTCGCGGTGCTCTTCGTCGCCATCTGGCATTATCGTGTGGCATAGCAGAGCGCGGCTACGGTTGACCCCGCGTAAGTTTGCGCCGGTGAGGTCTGCTCCGCGCAGGTCTGCAACCCCAATAACTGCTGCTGTTAGCTCTGTGTTGATTAATGTCGCGTTCTGTAAGTTCGCGTCTTCCAAGTTTGCCTGAGTCAATATTGCTTCTGATAGATCAGCGCCTTCTAGATTGGCATCTTGCATGCGAGCACCGTTCATTTCTGCGCCGGATAGGTTAGCATTCGTCAGGTTAGCACCTACTAATTCTGACAGCATCAGGTTTGTGTTACTCAAATCTGCGCCTGATAAGTTAGCACCGGTTAGCGATGCGACTTTCAGATTGGCCATGTGTAGCTGAGCGTTGCTCAAGTCGGCATCGTTTAGTATGCATACGGGGCATTCATTGTTGGTTAGCAGCATGTCTACATCATCTTCAATGTAAGCCCAGCTGGGTGTTGCAAAGCCTAAGAGCCCCACCATCAGGACACAAACCGCGACCAACAATGAAGCGAACCCCTTAAACTTTATGCTGATGATCATGCGGTTTTTCATTCTTTTATTGGTCACAATTACAAGTTAACGCTATATATTGTCCCACAATCAATAAACGCTGTGTGGGTGAGGTTATGTTGCATGTTTAATTCCAAGTCACAGGTCCTTCTTTTATACGTGGCGCTAGGCACAATTGCCATGGCCTTTCTCTCCCAAGATGCTTCTTGGCAGGCCAACGTGGAGGTTTTGCGCGATAGCGTCATTTTGACTTGGGCAGCTAGCCTAATGAATCTACTGCTGTTTAATGGCGGATTGGGGAAGCTGTTTGGCATTCGGCCCCGGGAGATCTCTGGTCTCTTAGGGGTTGTTTTCTCACCGCTGTTTCATCGCGATTTTAGCCATTTGCTGGCCAATACCCTACCTTTTTTAGTGTTGGGCTGGCTTATTTTGGTGCAAGGCGAGCTGCAAGGAGCGGCTGATTTCTACACGATCACGATCACCATATTACTGTTTGGCGGTTTGGGGACCTGGCTCTTTGGCCGTGACGCTATTCACTTGGGGGCCAGCGGCCTAATTTTTGGCTACATCGGCTTTTTGCTGATCAGTGGTTACGAGGGGCCGACGCTGCTTACTGTTGGATTCGCGGCTATTGTCTTTTTAATGTATGGCAATCAGCTATGGTCTATGCTGCCTAGCTCTAGCGAATCTAAGGTGTCCTGGGAAGGGCATCTTTTTGGCTTTGCGGGCGGTGTGGTGGTCGGCACTTATCCCGATATCTTATTGACCATTAGCGAAAACCTGAACCGGCTAGTGCAGTAGGTTTTGTGGCTCGGTGGTTTGCGGCAGTAGATTTTATAACAGTAGGTTTTATGACAATAGGTTCTATGACAGTAGGCTTGCTGTCAGCGGCGCTCAGTTTCCGTAGCGCCCAGTTTTAGCAGCGCTCAGTTAGAGCAGCGCTCAATTAGAGCCTTTAGCTCTAGTTAGAGAGTGCCTCTAGCCTTCCTCTTATGTTCAGTACGTAGGAGGCTTTTCCTTCTGATTGATAAAGCTCAATGGCACGCTCCCAGTCGGCCTGCGCTAGGGTGACTTTCCCACTCTCTGCTTGCGAAATGCCGCGTAAGTAATAGGCTTCTGCATTACGTGGATTGAGTGTCAGTGCCCGAGATAGGGCCCTATCAGCTTCTGTATAGTTGCCTGTATCAATAAAAGCCTGAGCGCTCTCTAGATAGGTTTGCTCGTAATCAATGCCTCGAAATCGTTTCTCTAACGTGGCAATCGCTCGGTAGCTATCGGTTCTGTAGCCATATACCACCGGGCGATAGCCTAATAGCCCTCGTACCTCGGCATTGGTAATTGAGTGCAGCGATCGCTCCTCATCAATAGCTTCTGCAATGGCGACAGCTAAGCCCTCTCCTACGTTTACATTCAGCTCTACAATTCGACCGGCTGTGGTGCCCAATCCACCAAATCCAGACGCTGGGCCCAGCACGGCCAAATTTTCTTTTTCCTGTGGTAGCGTATGGCGAAAGCCATAGTTGAAGACGGGCATATGCTCAAAATCGAACAGTCGCAGCACTGAGTCTTCGACTTCTTCATCTAGCCCTTCTATGCCGCCGCGATCGTCTAGGTGGTAGCCAAAGGTTCCTAGCGCCTCATTCGAAGAAACGCCTCCTGCTGCCATTAGCGTTGCCGATAGTTCGTCGATGGGATTGGCAATCTGTCCAGCGTTGCGAATGTAGAGCTCGGGCATGATTTCGACTCGGGGGACGCCAATCCGTTCCATCAGCGTTTTGACTTCTTGCGCGACTGCTTGCATTTGCGCTGTGGGCTGAGACCCTGACTGGCTTAGCTGTTGAGCAGTTGTTGAGTCTGCGTAGAATAGCAGGGCGTTAAAGCTGAGTCGATCGTCTAGGACCGCAATATTTGCTCGGTCGAATAAGAATCCGGAAGATTTAAGGTCGTACTCTTGGCCAACATAGCCATGGACCAAAATGCTGAAGGCGAGCGATCGCACGTCTGCTGAATCGGTCGTTCCCTGATACAGAAGTTTAGGTCGGCGGTGGTAGTCCAACAGACTTAGCAGTAGATCTTGTCGCTTTTGGGCATTGCCGCCGCTAGCCACGTCTAGCCATCGCTGCGCAGAGGCGTCGGCCGGGTCAAAGTATCGGCGGATTAGCTCCGCTTCCATCCCCTTAAACTGTTCAACGGTGACATCGTACAGGTCTACCATGAGGCCCATACTCAGCGCGCTATCCGGAAAGCCCAGCGCTTCTAAGCCCTGCATCATGCTTACGTTGCTGGCCGCTGCTAGTTCGCCGCTCTGGCTGGCATCGACAAACTGCTTGGCGCTGTAGGTTTGGCCACCGGCGGTAAAGCTACAAACAAAGGCACCTGCGGTGTTTACGGTGCCTAGCTCTGCATTGCCAATGACCTGGATATCTGCCCGGCGAAGCGCTGTGGAGAAATTGCGAGCGACGATCAAGCGGTCGAGCGCGATGGTACTGACTTCGCCTAGCCTTAGAAATTCTTGATAGAGCGGATTGGGTCTGCCAAAAATGCCGTACTGCGATCGCAAGTTTTGCGGTACCTGGTTGCGGTCTAAGTAGGCCAGTCCGCCTCTGACTAAGTGCCCACCAATGCCCTCGGCGGTATCTCCTTCTGTTATCAGCGCCACCCGCGCCCGCTGGCTTCGGTCTTGAAGTTCCTTCTGAACCTTCAGCGCTGTCATCACACCTGGGACTTCATCCCCGAAGACAATGACGTCGTATTGTTGGGCGTCTGCTGTCTGCGGACAGGCTGCCGTCTGAGTTTGATTGGCTTGAGTCTGGCTCTGAGTCTGAGGCAGATGCCTGGATGTTCTCACCCCTTGTGCGATCGCTGTGGATGATTGCCCGAATAGCTGTTGAGGTAGCTGGCTTGCCAACCCCACCGTCAGCGTCGTGCCAACCACAAAACAAGAAACAAACCTCCGCATACACGCCCTGTCCTAATACCAAGTTTTTTTAAATCAGCTGCAAACACCATTGGAGAAAACTCCAGCGCAAAAGTCAGTGATCCTGTACCAGATTACAGGGTTAGCTAGCGCTTTCCGAGTACATTGTCAGGGTTTCACTCCAGCTTGACTGTTTCTTCAATTTGTTTATTGAGCTAAAAGCCTTTATGGGCAATGTGTCCGCTGTTGCGATCGCCTTTGATGAGCAGCCTGTCAACAGACTTCCCAAATAAAACCAGCAAGCTTCTAACGCTGTTCGCCATAGCAAAGAGCGTCGATGATTTTGCGAGCTGGTAGCGTTGTTTCATGCAGAGCGCGCTCGACCAGCGCAGCGGTGACTGCTTCAAATGCGGCGCGATCTGTCACTAAAATGGCGCCACAGATTTCTAAAGTTGCGTACCCCTCTCCTGAGAAATTAGGTAGGCTGATGTTGTTTTTTGTGCGAGCAGTTACGAAAATTTTCTCTGAAAGCATTGCTAGGTTGAAAGGAATGTAGGCCTTTTGCAATTTCTCGATGTAGAGAAGCAAGGTATCCAAAGGCTGTGTTGGGCTGAATATCGCAGACTGAGCTGGATAGTTAGCTGATAGCTGATAGCCGTTATACTCAGTCGTTCGTGCGATCGCTATTGGTAGTGGCTGATGAGAGTAGATGGATTGAAAATGTATATGGTTAACCGAAGCACCCGCCTGTAGCGCGTTGAAAGAAAGAACAGATGTAGAGAGCTGGCCAAATAGCTGACTAGAGAGCTGACCAGAGAGCTGACTAAACAGCTGAACAGCATCTTCGACGATGGCTGGTGTCAACTGCTGTGGTCTGTGAGGTAGCGTGTTGTTCTCAGGTTTGATGCCGCCTCGTGCTGCATCATTTTGTGCTGCATCGCTACGCTGAGTCGGAATCCACAGAAAGTGACCTGTTGTTTCAAGCGGTGCGACGTTGTAGTAGGCGTTCCAGATATAGTGCTTTAACGGCACGCTGAGTAAGGGCGATCGCCTCAGCAGGCTAAGCGGGTGAGTTCTATCTTGACAATAGAATCGGCATCGGCTGGCATCGGCTGGAATGTCTGTCTGGTGTTGTTGCGATCGCTTGATTGCTCCAGGGCGGAGTGCCCGGTAGCTATTTAACCGACAGAGGTATTTAGTCTGTGTCGAGCTGCTGTGTACATACTTTTGAGCTGTGGCTCCTTTGATGTCTACAGACTGGCTAAGGTTACGAGCGTAGTAGACAAATTGTTCTTCTATGTATTTCACGCCGTAGGCGATGCGATCGCCCTTAGCCCAGCTTCCTGATGGATCTGCCCAGGCTGCTTCAAATTCATTGATGATTTGATTTTTGATAACAGCCTGATGCCAGGCAGCATCAAGGCGACGTGAAAGAGATGACATGGTAAAACAATACTCGTCATCCATAAGCATATGACCAAACAAGATGCTGTTCAGTTTAGGGTGAATCTTCCTTTTGACTGAATCAACAGTATCTGAAGGTAGAGGATATCGCTTAACTTCCGCTTTAGTGTGGTGGTTGCTATATCAATCAAGTGGAGAATACTCGCTATGGGTCTCGACGACAAGATTAAGAACGCAGCTAAAGACGCTGAAGGCAAGGTTCAAGAAGCTGCTGGTAAGGCAGTTGATAACAAAGAAGCTCAGGCAAAAGGAAAGGCTAAGCAAGCTGAGGCTTCCGTACAGAAAGCAGGCGAAAACATCAAGGATGGAATCAAGGACGCTATTGATTAGTTTGCCTGTCGGCTTGTTCGTACAGCTAGCTGCTATGTCATTTAGCTAAATGGCTCAATTGAAGTAGCTTAATAAAAGAGAGAAGGTTCAGATAATACGTGTCTGGACCTTCTCTCTTCTTTTGTATATGTGCTTTGAAACCTGTACATCAGTACAGTGGTTACCTTGGCTACCTTGGCTACCTTGCAGAAGTGTTTAACGAGCGGCCGTGTTCCTGTCGATATTGTCTAGGTAAGGAGAGAACTCTGGCGCTGACCATCGTAAAGAAAGACTCTTGTCAACGCGAAAGCCCTGTTTCAGGTGAAAGCGCAGCAGCCTTTCAGCGCCTACGTAGGACTTGATTTCAGGCCCTTCCCAAATTATTTCAGCTCGGCCAGTGACATATAGCAGATCGCCGCGCTCAAAATCTAAAAATAAGAGCCCGGCTTTTGGATTCAAGATAATATTGCCTAGCGTATTGAAGTGGCGATTGCCTGAATAGTCAGGAACTGTGAGGGTGTTGTTATCACTAATTCGAACGAAGCCTGGTTTTCCGCCTCGGTGAGAGACATCTACACCGCTACTGAGAGATCTATCGGTATCCTGATAAGCTGTCGCAATAAAGAAAGTATCTGCTGTTGAGATTAATGCTTGTTCAGCAGTCGATAGATTTTTTATATGATGTACTACTTTTTCTTGATCTTCATTTGCCTGAGAATGCCTGGATTGCTGAGCTAGCAGCTTGCGGGCTTGAATGTACTGTGGGCAGTTACCAAAGCTCTGTTTTACCTGCACATCAAAACCAGTTTGTTTGATAGTACTGACAACGCCGTTCAGTCGATTTCGGCGACGAGTTTTTAGATCAATCCCTAAGAAGCCAATGTCACTGCCGACTGCCAGCGTATTATGCAAAGGATCGCCCGGTAAAATGGTTGTCTCTACTCTTAGCGTGTGTTGATCGGGCGTAGAAAGAAAGCCAGAAGGCCCTACCAGTAGGGAAGCCCAGGGATAGCCCGATGACTCTACCGTGCCAACTGCGATGTACGGCAGCTGGGCAAAAAACTGACGGTGCTGTTCGATTAGGTAATCACGAATCATTCGTCGGCCCTGCCGTTCAGCCTGTGCTTGAACGCCTAGGCGAGATTGAATAGTGGTTTCGCCCTGATGAAAAGGTGATTCGATCTGAGTCCATCCAGATGCTGACATTGCGTGATTTTCCTTGTTACTAGATTTCCTTTGTCTAGAGTCTCTCTGTCATTGCTCAGGTGCTAGCAGTGGGTTGGTATACGTCATCTTGTAAGGGGACAAAGAACGGTTATCCAACCAGAGAATTCTCATCAGAATACGAGAGATCTTGGGAGAATCTTTTATGGTCGAACGTGTAGCCTTTTCCTAAGAACTTCATTAGCTGATAGCAGCTCTCTTCGGCTGTCTTGAGGCAGGTCGATGCTCCTGGCGATGGTGTGATGTTGAACAAAATTCGTCGCCCTGTAATTTTTGCTTCTCCCATCTCTAGCTGTCGGGTCTTTAAATTCACAACCTGTGGCCTAATACCTACTTATCACTTCGCAAATTTAAGATATCTTAAACGCACCGAAGGTACAATCTTGCGTACTTTGCGAATGAACAATCTCTTGCCGATGAGCGGAATATCGTAGATAAAGTTCATGAGAATGTAGATCAAAATTGTCCAGTCGCTCAAGATGTTAAAAAATGACCTGAAAGCATCCAGGCTTAGCCCCGCTGTCTGAAAATACTCCCAAATCGTTCCATATTTCCCGCGTTCTAGCATAGGCATTACTTTTGCTGTGGGTCCAAAACGCGTCTGCTGTGCGTCGTGGACTTCCGGGTCTCCGTGGATTGCAGCAAACGGTAGCTTCGCCAGCTGTACCGTGTATACCTTGCCATTCAGCAAGTTCGGCGTAAAGTAAAAGCTGCCTGCTACGCTCAGGAGCGCATAGTCCTGCCCGTAGCCGAGCTGTTTGGCAAACAACAAACTGTGTGCTCCACTGGCTACTACAACAGTTTTAGCTTCGAGGGTTTGCTGGTCTGTCGCGATTAAAAATCTCTCTTCGCCTTGCATGTCCAGCACTGGCTCGATACTAAGTACTTTTGTGCCTAACATTAGATCAATCGACTTGTCAGTATTCTCAGTGGCCTGCTCTACAAAAGACTGAGCAAGCTTGCCATAGTCAACTGTGTAACCTTCTGGCGTAAACAGCGCCAATGTCTCTTCTTCCGCGTCTCTTCCCTCTAGCACATTTGGCTCTAGCGCATCGATCTCTTCTTTTTTTATCAGCTGTAAGTCTGGAAAGAGCTCCTTAAACACTTCGTAGCGCTCTCGTAGCTTATCTGCTTGTGCTTCGCCAACGGCTAGCACCATCTTGTGATACTTCGTGTAAATGGTCTGATCGGTGTCGTGCTTTAACAAATATCGCTTCACCATACTGGCACCACGGTTTACTTTTCGTGCCTTTTCTAGGGTGTAGTTCGTTTCAATATCGCCAAAGTGGAGGGTTTGGCTATTGCTTGTATGCTTTGAATTGACCTGGGCGACCTCGCTGGCTTTTTCTATTAACGCGATTTTGCCTACGTTTGTATACTTGCTTAGGCTGTATAACAGCGCTGTTCCGCACACACCTCCGCCTACAATCACCACATCAAATAGCAGATCTTGAGATTGCCTGGCCACAAAAGCAGTGCTCCTTAAAATTATCAGCACCTGCAGTATAACTTTTCAGACTATTAGACTAGAGCGTTAAATCAGACCAGACTGCGGGGCTTTAATTTACCCGCACCAGCCTAATCTCGGTGCGCTGCTGCTGCCTATCTGTTGGATCAATTCCCGGTAGCGGTTCACTGAAGCCTTTGCCTTCTGGTAAAAAGTTCAGCGTCACGCCCATTTCTTTGAGCTGATCGACGACCACAGTTGTTCGCGCCTGACTCAATTTCTGATTCGCTGCTGCATCGCCAGTCCGAGAGGTATGGCCGATAATGCGCACTGCTACATTTTGTCCGTTAAATTCTTTGAGTTCGGCGGCTACTTGACTTAAGGTTTTTATCCCTTCTTCGGTGAGCTGAGCTGATCCTGTATCAAAGCCAACCTGCCCAGATGTTCTGAGCGTACCAATATCAGGTGCCTGTTGAATTTGGGCCACCGATACAACCGGCGTATTTTCGGTATCTGCTCCCAAGTTGCCGACACCTGCTAGCTTATCTGCCAGCGCTGGGTTGTCAGCTCTGACTAGGTCAATCAGTGTCTGGGTATTGTTGGCCGCTTTCACGACTAGCTGCGATGTGTAAAGTGACTGGGGATCGCTCGGCATCGTCTCTAACTCATTTGCCAAGTTCAATACGGCGGCCGTTGCATTGATGCGAGTGTCTAAGATGCCGTCGTTCATCCAGGTTTCAGCTTCGATAGCTGTGAAAAAGTCAATGCCGTTAATAATAGCGACTGCGTCGCTCACGGCCAGATCGCCGTCGTTTGCGACCTGGGTTTGTAGCTGAGTGGCGTCCCTGGCATTGGCGTCAATGCGACGGTAGTAGGTTTCGAGGAGCTGAGATAGGACGGTTGGGTTAGCGTCTAAGATCTGCTCTGAAGCTACTAAGACATCGACAATGGCTGTGGGCGCGTCGTCGCTGGAGAGTACGACGTTGTAGCCCTGCTGGCGTGCCTGGGTGACAAAAGGTTCCCAAAGTACGGCGATCGCAATATTATCTTCTGGGTTTTGCATCAGAGCCCATGCCTCTGAAGCATCTGCAACTGGCCTTAGCTCAAAGTCAGAAAGATCAAAGTTATCGAATTTGGCATCTAGCACCATCGCCAGATATTCACTGGGCGTATCTTCTGCGTAAGCAATGCTAAGTGCTTGACCCTCAGCCAGCGACTCGGCTACTAGCGTCTCTAAATCCAGCAGTGACTTGAGCGCCGGGTACCGCTTGGTATTTAGGACAACCGCGTCCGCGCCGATTGTGCGATCGATTAAGCCGATGATTCTACCTTCGGGCTGCTGCTGTAGAAATTGGTCGAGTGTGGTCACGATTAAATCAGCGTCGCCACTGCTGAGCTGCTCAGCTCTCAGACTTTGGTCAAACTCGTTGCTGTAGTTGATGTCGATGCCGACTTCTTGCAGCGTGGCTTGAAAATCGGCGTTTCGGAACGTGCTGTATCCGCTAAACGTATCAGCTAGCAGCGTAAGTTGAGTCGTCTCTTCCGCGTTGGCTGCTGCTGGCAGCTCATCTGGCTGAGTCATTTCGGCTGATGAGGCTGAATTTAGCGTAACGGCTGGGCTCTCAGTGCAGGCTCGAACAAACAGCGCGCTAGCTGCCGCCATAGCCAGTAGCCCAACTAAAGCAGGCAACCGACGAGAGAGGGGCTTAGACCTCACTGCCGACTGACTGCGAGAGTTTTTAGACACGATGGAAACCGGTCTAGTTAGACCAGGGAGCTGTAGCTCAATCCAGGTTAGGTTGAAGATCTTGGCGTAGATTGGATTGGCGACTCTCAGTTGACCGTCGCTCATAGACACTAGGCCAGATCTGAGGAGCACTTCTTGTTCTGGACTGTCGTTGGGTGCGATTACACCTCGCTGCAAAATCTTTAAGTACAAAATCATCAAAGCATCTCTAACGTCGTAGCTGAGAATTGCCTCGGCAATTTTATTGAGGTGGGCGGCGGCGGCGTTGCTGCTCCAATGATCGACAATTTGACGCTGTACTACCGCATCGACAATCTGTGGATCTAGCTCGTTATCTATTTGGCTCGTGCAGTCCAGCAAGCAGTCGCATAAGATTCGCGTCAATGTTGGCTGCCCGTTCGTCCATCTTTCAACGGCATTTACCACTTTGCAGCGCGTTTCATAATCTGGCAGACGCGAAGCAATCGCCTTTTCAAATTCTGTTAAGACAGCTGAACGCTTAAGTGAGCTTGAGGGTGGCTGGTTAGAAGGATTCATGGGTCAGCTGATGCTCAGACAGACTGCCTAGAGCAATTAGAGGGTAGAAGAATGTCCGCAGGTACATATACCAACCTGACAGGATCTAATCAGGACGCTATCTGAGGTCCCTGCATTTATACCAATTAAAGTCGCTCGAACAAGACCCTTTGAACAAGACTTAGTGAAGTCTGAGAAGAAGCCAATAGGCTAGCCAATCTATTAAAAAATTCTGTAACAATTGGCACTTAAAACTTAAAGATTCAAAACAGGAATGTAACGACCTTGGCTAACATCTCATATTTTGGAAAAGAGCCAGTGATTTACCTCCTTGTCATAGACGCTTTAAAGATCGCTTTCGTCAGAGTTCATTCGCCAGATTCTCGATACCTCCTTTTGCTTGATCAGCTAGCTAAACAACGGCCAGCTCAATAGCAGCTAGCTCAATCAATTAGCTCCATAGATAAGGCTCCATAGATAAGTTGGAGTACTCAAAGATGTTTCATCGTTCTACAGCTACTTCTACGGCGAGCCTGTCTGCTGAGGCTGGCAGCGCTTTTTGGCCAGCGATCGCAGATATTCATCCAGTCACTTTTGGCAGCCAAGCTAGACTGGCAACCGTGCTAGCGTATCTGAAGACAAGTCCTTCTACAGGCTGTATTCTTGCCACCCGGCAGAAAAAAGTGACAGGCATTGCGACTCGTCAAGATTTGATGATGGCTCTAGCGCAGCATTCAAACTGGGCAAGCATGCGACTGTCTGACATTGTGACGCGCCCAGTCATTACGGTGGCGTACTCAGAAATTAATAATATCTCACGGTTAGTCGAGCGCTTGGAACAACATCGCATCGGCTACTTACCTGTTGTCGATGAGACTGATCGGCTGATGGGTGTGATTGATCGCAATTGCCTGTTGCATGTTCTACAGGACCAACGCTGCGGCCAAGAGTCTGACCAGTCTTTACCTACTCATCCTCACCGAGCGCACATATTTGCGGATATCACGCTCAAAATTCGCCAGTCACTCCAGCTAAAAGAGATCTTACAGACGAGCGTTGATGAGATTCAGCGCTTGCTAAAAGCCGATCGGGTGCTGATTTATCAGGTGATGCCTGATGGCACGGGCAAAACTATCAGCGAAGCCGTCACGCCTGCCTATCCGTCTATCTTAGAAATTCCATTCCCAGAAGAAGTTTTCCCCCAGGAATATCAGGCGCTGTATGCTCAAGGGCGCGTGCGTGCCGTAGCTGATGTTCACGCGCCGGATGCCCATGTGTCTCAGTGTTTGTTGGAATTTATCGATCAGTGGTGCATCAAATCTAAGCTGATCGTGCCGATTGTTCGGCCGCTTGACCCGCCAGAGACTGCTGCTAAAGATACCATTCCTATCCGCAAACACCTGTGGGGATTGTTGATTGCCCATCAGTGTGACCATATCCGTCACTGGTCAGACTTTGAGCAGGATTTAATGCAGCAGCTGGCGGGTCAGATTAGTCTGGCGCTGTCGCAGAGTCAGCTGATGTCGTATTTAGAGGCGCGGGTGAGGCGACGTACTGCCGAGCTGACCAAGGCCAACCGGACGCTTAAACAAGAGATCCAAGAGCGTAAGCAGGTCGAGGAAGCGCTGCGGCAAAGCGAGACCCAGCTGCGATTAATCACCAATAACTTGCCGGTGCTGATTGCCTATGTAGACCGGCAGCAGCACTATCAGTTTAACAATCAGGTGTATGAACAGTGGCTGGGGTTTTTACCAGATCAGATGCACGGGCGGCCGGTGCGACAGCTGATAGGTGAAGTGTACTATCAGAAAATTCGACCTTATATCGAAGCGGCGCTGGGCGGAGAGCAGGTGAGCTATGAGAGCGAGCTGACGTTTGCTGATGGGCGCGATCGCTCTGTAAATGTGACTTATATTCCGCATATCGATCATGCAGAATCAGAGGCGCAGGTTAAAGGATTTTTTGCGCTGACCACTGATATTAGCGATCGCAAAGCCATTGAGCGGATGAAAGACGAGTTTATTGCAGTTGTTAGCCACGAGCTGCGTACGCCATTAACCTCTATTCATACCTCTTTGAAGCTACTGGCTACCGGTTTGCTAGGCGATCTGTTAACTGAAGGTCAAGAAATGCTGACGGTTGCCGATGAAAATACCGATCGGCTTGTACGCCTAGTGAACAATGTGCTCGACCTGCAGCGGATAGAATCTGGCGAAGTGACTATTGATGCCCAAGCCTGCTCCACTGCCGAGCTGATAGAACAGGCGGCTGAAGCTATGCAGGCCATGGCGCATCAGCACAATATTAAAATCAAAACCAAAGCAGAAGCGCTCTTTATTTGGGCCGATCCAGACTATATAGTGCAAACGCTGACCAATCTGCTGGGCAACGCTATCAAGTTTTCTGCTCCTGAAAAAACAGTTGTGCTCAGCGTAAGCGCCTTTGACCGACAGTCTGACTCATCACCATCTGACTTATCACCATCTGACTTATCACCATCTGACTTATCACCGGCTGCAGCTCTTTTCCGCGTGCAGGATGAAGGTCAGGGCATTCCTGCCGACAAGCTGAGCAGTATTTTTGAGCGGTTTCAACAGGTTGATTCTTCCGATGCGCGAAAAAAAGGCGGTACTGGCTTGGGACTCACCATTTGTCGAAAAATTGTTGAACAGCATGGTGGCACCATTTGGGCCGAAAGTCAGCTTGGGCAGGGCAGTAGCTTTTATTTCACCATTCCATTGGCTTCAGCCCTAGTGAGATCTTCTGTTTCTAGTCTTTAAACACGGTTCCTATTTTTTCTAATTACAGTCTCTATTTGCATTCTCTCACTCTATCCTTTCAATTCTGGCCTTTCAATACTGGTGTGTAAGCACTGGCGCAAACCATGTCTCCTACCAACACTAAGCGAATCTTAATTGTTGATGATGAAGAATCCATTCAAAAAGTGGTGAGCCTCAGCTTGAAAATGGAGGCGAACTGGGAGAGCGTTCTCGCCTCTTCCGGTGCGGAAGGGATTCAACAGGCCGAAATCCATCAGCCAGACGCCATATTACTCGACGTCATGATGCCTGTAATGGACGGTATAGATACCTTTAGCGCCTTGGAAAACAATCCTAAAACGAGAGCTATTCCGGTCATCTTTCTCACGGCTAAGACCCAAGCGTCTGAAAAGCGGTTATTTCAAGAGACGGGTGTAGCAGGCGTCATTACCAAACCCTTCGAGCCGTTGGCTTTAGCTGCCACAATTTCGCAGCTGCTGCACTGGTCATTGAAAGATCAAAAGGCGGGCGGGAGGTTGGTGTGAGAGTTTTACTCGTAGATGATGATAGCGCGCTAGCTCAGCTGCTGACATCTCAGCTGAGCGATCATCGCTATATTGTTGACTGTGTGACCGATGGCGAAACTGGGTGGGCCTATGCAACTACGTTTGAATACGATTTAGTTGTTTTAGATTGGATGTTGCCGCAGCTGAACGGTGTGCGGCTATGTCAGCGGCTAAGAGCGCAGGGCTACGGTATGCCGATTCTGTTGCTGACGGTAAAAAACGGCTCGGTCGATAAAATAGAGGGCCTGGAAGCTGGCGCAGATGACTATGTGGTTAAGCCTTTTGACATGGGAGAGCTGCTAGCCAGAATGCGCGTGCTGCTGCGGCGATCGCACCTAGAAAATGAACCGATTTTGAGCTGGGGTGAGCTGCGCCTAGACCCGATTAGCTGCGAAGTTCACTACAAGGGACAGCTGATTACACTGACGGCGAAGGAGTACTCGCTCTTAGAGCTGTTTTTACGCGATCCGCATCAGGTTTTTAGTGCAACGGCGCTGTTGAGCAAGCTGTGGTCTGCCGATGAGTTTCCTAGCGAAGCGACCGTACGCTCACATCTGCGACGGCTGCGTCAAAAGCTCCATCAGGCGGGCGCAGCAACTGACCTAATTGAAACGGTACATGGCCTTGGCTACCGGCTAAAGTCGCGTCAGCTGGCATCTGCACCCGAGATTGCTCGTGCTAGCGAGCGTGAGGCCCGATACTTAGAAGGGTTGACCCAGGCCTGGCATGCCCATAAAGGAGAGAGTGTGGCCCGGTGGGAAACGCTTCTGCAAATTTCAAAAACACTGCAGGAGAAAGGTGAAAAAGGCTTGAGTGAGCAGCAGCAGATGCAGGCGGTACAAATTGCACACAGCTTGGCAGGCACGCTTGGCACCTTTGGGCTAATGGAAGGCTATCGGCTGTCTTTGCAGGCAGAACAGCTGCTGCTGCAAGCGGGCACCCGTCCAGGCAGTGGTTTTTCGGCCATCCAGGCCGCTCAGCTTGACACGGTTATCACCACGCTAGGACATGCATTAGACGACGTCCCAAAATTGGTTTGCCCAGTTGATAAAGGGCCTAAACCGCCTACCGTTTTGATGGTAGATGTCAATGGTATGTCGTACATACAACAGCTGATGGCGATGGCCGTTGGTCAAGGCGTAGAGGCTACAATTAGTGCCTCTGTAGAAGCTGCTGCCGATACTTTGTCTCTCAACACGCCTGTGCAAACATCGCCAGAGCTTTTGCCGCCGCCGCCGGACATGCTGCTGATAAATCTGGTGGCAGGAGAAACGAATGCGGTGCTAGATGAGCCAATTTTGCAAAAGCTGTTGCATTTTATTCAGGCGATCGCCCGTCGCTGGCCTCAGCTCCCGGTTATGGTGATTACGCCTCAGGCTGATTTTGGCAATCGATTGGATCTGGTTCGTCGAGGCGGCGCGCTGGTGTTGGAATATCCGATTGCACCTTCAGATGTCCTGTCGATGATTAACCAGACGCTACAGGGAATCACTCGCCTCAGCAAGATTATGATTGTTGATGATGATGCTCACTATCTTAAGCAGGTTGTACAGCTGCTTCATCCCTGGAATTTTGAAATTACACCGCTCACCAATCCACAGCGATTTTGGACATTGTTCAACCAGATTTTGCCCGACTTAGTTGTGTTGGATGTCGAAATGCCATATATCAATGGTTTCGAGCTGGCTCAGGTGCTGCGTAGTCACGCTCGGTGGCAGCATTTGCCGATTGTTTTCTTGAGTGTGCATAGCGATCGCACCAAAAAAGAACAGGCGTTTGCACTTGGCGCAGACGACTACATTACCAAACCTGTTCAGGGTAAGGCCTTCGCTACTAGACTGATGAACCGGCTGAACCGAGCCGCTAACGATATCCGACGACCTGCCTAGCGAGCAGTCTGTCTCTGATATGTTTTGACTATGTCTGGGTTCTGACACGATCTTTCTCTTATAACGTCTCTTGTTGGCGCGACCTTTCTGGCACGGCTTTCACTTGGATACAGCCTTGATACAGCCTTTCGCTTAGGTATCAGCAATTCCAAATTCCAAGGTACAGACAGGCTAAATCGTTTCTGTCATCTG
>CALDSK010000145.1 GCA_937911865.1 uncultured Synechococcus sp. | reverse complement strand
GTAGAACTCAATTAGATACGCGAGCCGCGCTGCTAGATACAGCTGGGAGTTGGGCGAAATCAAGACAATCTTTAACAGTAGGACTACTAGATTTAGCGGGTTGCCCTGAGCTAACAGCTGTACAAATAGCTTTGAAGGATGATGCTCATCTTCCGTTGTCAGCAAATCAATCAGCCGGTTACACGTCCTGAGCGCTAATGAAGGCTCGATCGGATCGTCATTGTGCTCTTTGTACAGCGCTGGCAGCACCTTGCCCATCTGAGTTTCTACTACCTCAACAAACTCGGGCTGGCTAATTGAAAAGCAAAGGTACTCAACCAGGCTCTCCTTATAGCTGGCGTAAGACAATTCAAACGTCTGCTGCTGAAAAATACGGGCCACATTACGATAGCTAAACTGGCCGCGACGCACCAGAATCGCCTTAATCAGCCGCAGCACTTCATCGCCTAAAACCGTTGGGTTCATATACTTATGTCCCAGCCGAGAAGAGCCTTGAGAAAAGGCCGTATACATCGCTAAGTCATGCTTGAACTTATTTTTCAGCCGCCGAGACATCGACCTAGCCGCCTCACGCTGCTCTAGCGAGTTGGCATCATCTATAGACTGAGCGGTCAGCTGATAGGTAACGTACCGGTTGCTCCAGCTACCGGTAGCAGACGAGCCCATACGCTGTGTGGCAAACAGCTTCAGGTCTTCAAAATCTTGACTCTCGGCAAAGTTCAGCAGCCACTGACGCAGCCGCTTAATACTCGGAGAAAACGTTGCTTTCTTTAGCGAAGGCTGAGAAAACAGAGCCAGCAGCGCGTGGACCATATCGCCCTGTCTGCTGAGATCCCAGTTATTCACCAGAATGTAGCAGGCCCGCTTGAGCGTATTGCGAAACTCTCCTTCGTCGTCAGCAAACAGGATGCGATACAAAAACGGAGACACATCGGCATCTTGAGTACCGCTGTAGCCAAAAAATAAAGACTCGAAATCCGCAAGCGCCTCGACAGGTGGCAACTTGCGGACAGCTTCGAGCAAGTCGTCATAAATTTGTTGCTGCGCTATCTGAAACTCTAAAGGCTTTTGCGGGCTGCGAGCGTTGGAAGCAAATAGGCTAGAGTCTGACCGGTCGGGGCCTGAGGGAGTGCCTGAGTTTTTTGACGTCCTATCTACAACCATCGCAATACAAGAGGCAACTGAGATCACCTCTAGACTGCCCGTTCATACCAACAAAAGTCGTATTTACTTGCCGTCAAAGCTAGCATTCAAAAGATGGGGGCGGAGGGACTTGAACCCTCACGACTTTTACAGTCAACGGATTTTAAATCCGCAGCGTCTACCATTCCGCCACGCCCCCGTTAGGCGCTAGATGACTATTTCACCACCAAGCGTGCGCGGATGCAACCAATCTGCGCATCAATCTGCATCTCCACGGACTGGACAAACAGACGAGCTAAAGGCTGAAACCCCATTGAAGTCAGCAACTCGCGGATCAATTCGGCTGAATACATCCAGCCGAATTGATCTACTATATATAGTGGCTATTAGAGAATAAGACCGAAATGACATTCCCTGCACTCGAAACATCTACGCTGATCGTTCTAGGGCTATATGCCACGCTTGCTGTGGTGTATCTAGTGATCGTTCCAGCGGCTTTGATGTTTTACCTGAAGGCGCGGCAAACGTCAGCGGGCTCTGTAGAGCGTCTTCTGGTTTATGGGCTCATACTGGTCTTCTTTCCTGGCTGCCTAGTTCTGAGCCCATTTCTCAATTTCAGACCCAAACGCCGCGAAGTCTAGAAGCAGTCTAAAACGTGAGGCTAATCGGACAGGGCAAAGTGAATAGAGCAAGGTGAATAGAGCAAAGCAGGCGGGCCCGAGATAGCAGAAAACTATGAGAAGAATTGATGTTCTCGGCATCGGAGCAGGGGTATTTGTCGCAGGTGGGCTGCTTTACCTGGCTTTTTCGTGGGCTGGGCTAGACGGACTGTCGGCTGGAATTTGGAGTCAGGTTATTTTTGTTGCCGGTTTGTTGGGCTGGACGGCGACCTATCTAGCAAGAGCGCTGGGCAAGAATATGACCTACTACCAGCAGCTAGAAGATTACGAAAACGCTGTACTGCAAAAACGGCTAGACGAAATGAGCCCGGAAGAAATTGCTCAGTTACAAGAGGAAGTAGAAAAAGAGCGACTGGCAAGGGCTCAAAAAGAAAGTTAGGAACTTTTTAGCCTTTTAGGTACCAGTCAGAAATTCCAGCAAAGAAACCCTAGTAGAGATAGTCAGTGGGTGAAAGGGTACCTGTGCATATGTAGGCTATCGACACAGCAGCAGATATTAAGCGGATAGATCATGAGCGAAGTAATAACAAAGGTATCGGTAAAAGCGCGGTTTGATGAAATTCGCGATCGCGATGAATGCGCTCTGATTCCCTTCATTACAGCGGGTGATCCTGACCTAAAGACAACCGCTGAAGCTTTGCAGGTGCTCGATCGCAACGGCGCTGACCTGATTGAGCTAGGAATTCCCTATTCTGACCCCTTAGCGGATGGTCCCACTATTCAAGCGGCGGCGACTCGGGCGCTCAATCGCGGTGTAACGCTAGAGGCTGTTCTAAAGCTAGTGGCGGAAGTCACGCCTAAGCTTTCAGCACCGCTTATTCTGTTTACCTACTACAACCCTATTTTGAATCGGGGTTTAGAAGCCTTTTTAAAGGACATTTATGCAGCTGGGGCGCGGGGGCTGCTGGTGCCTGATTTGCCTTTGGAAGAAATGGATACGCTGCTTAGCACCGCAGAAAAGGTGGGTATTGCCGTGATTTTGCTGGTAGCACCCACTTCTACAGACGAAAGGATTCATGCGATCGCCGAGCGCTCTCAAGGCTTTGTATATCTTGTCAGCGTCACCGGGGTAACGGGCATTCGTCAAGAGGTCGCGACGCGCGTAGAAGGGCTGTTGAGCGATCTCCATAGCGCAACGAATAAGCCGATTGGCGTTGGATTTGGGGTATCCGAGCCAGCTCAGGCGAAACAGCTAAAGAACTGGGGCGCAGATGGTGTGATTGTTGGCAGCGCTATTGTTAAGCGACTGGCGGCTGGAACGCCTGAGGAAGGCCTCGCGGCGGTAGGACAGTTCTGCCTGGATCTGAAAGCGGCTATCCGATAATCCCAGCTACCCCCAGTTATCTACCCCCAGTTATCTACCTCCAGTTATCTAGATCCAGCGACCGAAGAAACAGGCCCACTCCCTTACGCTCAGGAGCGGACCTGTTTGTTTCATAAGCCAAGCGCTAGCTGAAGCGAGATGTTAGTATCGGCCTCTGTCTGAGGAGTATCGATCACCGCGACCGCGACCGGAAGAAGAGCGGCCTCCACTGCGCTCTCTTTTGTAATCGTCGTAGCCACCGCCACGTTCGGAGCGTCGGCCACCGCCGCCAGAACCGTAGGAAGAGGAACGAGAGTCGTAACGACGCCGTCTAGGGGAGGTAGTAGATGCGTGAGCACTAATGAAAACAAAGACAACTAAAATCGCAAAGAGAGGAAATATAGCTGGCATAGTAAGTATGACTCCTGAAGTTAAGAAGCAGTCTAGGTTGCTAGTGCAAACTAATTAGACCGCTCAAATTCTTTAACGAAACCTTACATAAACATCTCTGTAATAGTACTGTCAATATCCAAAAGTAACTATGATCTCGCCCCAAGCTAGAAAATAAAAGGCTATTTTTCTATGGCAGTAAAAAGCTCAAAGTCCGCTTCAGCAGAGCGCTAGGGAAGTCAAATGCGAGGCCGAAATTTCAGTAAAATTACGTAGGTATTTACGCACATATATCTTTACAAGAACTTTACAATAAAAAATTACAGTAGAATTGCCCTTGACAAATACGCCAAGGGTAATATTTTTTCTCTTTACTTAGCAAGGCCAATTGGGAGCACAGAAGCAAACAGAACAAAAGCGTAACCTCAAGGAAACGAGATTACGCCCAACGAGATTACGCCCAGCGAGATTATGCCTTAGAAGAAATGCAGTCTAAATCAAAGTCTCTACTTGTTCATTTCCTGTTTAAACCTGCTCCAATTACTCCTGAAAATCTTCTACTTCTTCATCACCTTGCAGCGCACCAACTTCCACCACGAATCGTACAGCCGCAATTTCATTAGGCGCTAAAATGAATGGATCAGAGACTACACCGCCCACTCTGCCCAGAGGCCCAACCGGCCCCGGAGGCCCTGCCAAGAACTCATCGACGTCTAGTGATAGCTCGCAAGAGGCATCCGCGGGTGCCTGAGGAGAACGATCTGCATCAGTAATATCGTCAAACGCTAGGGTAAGCGCACCGTTAGGAGGTGCAAACTCAATACTGTCAGACTGTAAAACGCTCGGGCGACTGAGCGGATCGCACAGCTCAATATTGTTGATTGCTGTGGCCGTACCGTTATATACGTACACGGTGTATTCCACCTGATCGCCTGCTGCTAGCGGCTGAGGCGCTTCAACCACACCTAGCGGGAAGGCCTGGTTAGTCGCTGCGCTCAGCTGATCATCAACCTCAGTGCCCTGCTGATTTTGAAAGCTTTCAAAGCGCTGCTCTTCTCCGCCTACCTGAGTCACCGCCGTAATTCGTTTGACCAAAAGCAAATCGCCGGGTTCTACAATTTGCTCGGCTAGTAAACAAGCAGATGCCTCAAAGTCAATCGCACCGGTTGGTGTCTCCAGGTTGAAGTTACCGAGCGCTGGGGCCAAAGTGCCGCCTAACGGATCGGAGAAGAGAAACGCATTTTCTGTAAAGGCCTCAAAGCTACTGCCTGTTGTTGCAAACAGCTGACCATCGAACAGATCAAAGCTAAGGTCTTCAACGTCTGGAATCTCATCGCCATTAGGCGCGAGAAAAGGACCTCTGTCCTGTAGCGTTCCGTTAGCGATATCGATAATGACGAAGCGTTGAGCCGATCTAGGGCCTCGGTTAGCGACACCATAAACAAGACCGTTAGCCGGACTAATGGCAATACCATCAATGCCCGCGGTATTGACAGGAAACTGATCGTCAGCGATTTGAGAGATCCCTTGGAATGAAGAAATTCCAGTGGCTGCGCCTGTTGTACCGTCAATCTGCAGAAAGACTTCAACAATCACATTGTTTTCTGCATCATTATTATCTTTAGAAACGCCCAGCAGCCTGGATTGATCGGCAACGCTACGGTCGATCACAATAGCGTCAAAGTCGTTGAACCCAGTTAGCGTGCCTATAGATGTGAACACACCCGTGGTCGGATCGACTGTGCCCAGCTCGTTACCATTAGCAGCGATCAGCTCGCCAAAGTTTGGACGCGAAGTCAGCGCTTCGATATCACCCACCTCGGAGTCATCGGGACGGGTAATGTTGGCCACAGCGGTTGCAGCGCCCGCGTTGAAATCGTCGATTCTTGCCAGCGTATCTTGATTATTTCGGCCACCGCCGCCACCTACGCCCGGTGGATTGTTATCGGCGATCGCATAGCAAAACTGACCGTTATTCAAAGACGACTGCGCCTGCACTGGCTTTTGCCACATCGACAGTAATGGCAACAGTGCAAACGTGCTGGCTAAGAGTACGCGCGATCGCACAACAGATCTCATCTTTGGCCTAGCAGCAATCATAGGAGCAAGAAATCGGCGGGTTAGCTGATACATGGGAAGCAACAAAAGCAGGTTTGTTAAAAAGAAGAACAGGACTCGAAGCAGAAATCGCTCACGTTTTGAAAGGTTCACTATCCTTCTTAAAACGTGAGCTACAAAGCGCTATTCAATCTGAAGGTCGGTTTCTTGACGCTCAAAGACAATGTCTAAGCCCCGAGAATCAGAGAAGATAAACTCAACCCGGCGATCGCGCGCGTAGTCCACGATGTCTGGCTCGGTCGAGATTAGCTGCGTTTCGCCAAAGGAACGAATGCGCATGCGCTCAGGTGCAATTCCCTTTTGCAACAGGTAGTCACGAGCTGCCAAAGCCCGGCGTTCACCAAGCGCCGCGTTGTAAGCATCGCTCGCACGCGGGTCAGTGTGGCCCTGAAGCTCTACGGTCAGAGAAGGATAGTCCAACATGGCCGCGGCAATCTGGTCCATGATGTTCGCACTCTCCTCACTGATAAAGGAGCGATCTAGCGCAAAGTGAATATTTCGAGGAATCGTCAGCGAAATTGGCTCATCTGGCGGCAAAATAACGACTTCTTCCGGTTCCACCAGAATGGGCGGGTCCTGGCAGACTGGCGAGTATGGGTCGGGCGTGCCTGTATAGTCAGGCTCTTCGCCAATAGCCGCAGTTGGTGAGGGTTCAGAAGTCCCATAGCGAGCATCGGTTGCGATCGCCGCTACTTCCGAGCCCATCACAACCGTCTGCTTTGTCAGTGCACTATTTCCACTATCAATTCCACTATCAAGACTCCTCGCCTCTGCTTCTGGCAGCACCTCTGACGCATCAACGGTCGCGCTAAAGGCGCCATCTTCACTCACCGAAACCGTCGTGAGTAAGCTGCCCAAATCACCGTAGTGCCGATTCGGCTTAGACGACACAGAATAGATATCCACTTCTGAGCCTGGATCGGCGCGGCCCGTGAGCGTGACCGTATTGCCCTCAACCGGGAAAGCGTATTCGTCGAACTCAGGCGCGTTGATGGCCGCGTTCGCTGAATCTCGTCGTCGCTGATTCGAGTTGCGCGGTGGATTTGGCCCATCAAAAAACTGATAGTCCGAGACGCGGGTGTTGTGGTTGTAGTTGAGATCTACGCTCAGGCCGTCGAGACGACGGAAAAAGTTGCCGCGTACCGTGTTCTGCTGGCTCTTGGGGTAGGCCACCACGCCGACACCTGGCCCCGGCTGAAACGCCACGTAGTTATCGCTAACCTCGTGGCCACTGCCCATTAGCGAAATACCAGCGCTGCGAAAACGTCTGCCGTTAAAGCGAATATCATTGCTAAAAATTCTCGCTGAGCCCTCCGGCTTAAACATAGCAACACCGCTGCCATCGTTAGCACACATTAAGTTGCCAAAAATTTCAGAGCCGTCAATATTACCGCTCATATAAATCGCCGGGGGCAAACCGGCAAGGCCATTACCAATCAGCGTATTTTCGGTAACCACTAGCCCTTTGGCCAAGTTACCGGTGATAATGCCGCTGCTTTCGTGAAAGCCAATACGATTGCGCTGCACCACAACATCAGTGCCGTTGAACACAGAAACGCCAAAGGCAGACATCTCGTTGGGCTCAGGAATAATGCCCGTTGGCGGCACGCCCAGCCAGTTATCTTCAATCACGACGCCGTTCGGCGCTTGATCTTCTTCACTAGACGTTAGCCTAAGCGTTCTTGCAGAGGGCGAGTCGGGGCCGCTGTGCACTTCGTCGTTACCCTGAGGCGGTGCAACGTGCGTGATAAAAATGTCGGCAGGCGGTGTGGACGCCGTCCGGCGGTGAACAGAAGAAAAGCCGTGAATGCTCAGACCGCGTACCGTCACATCACTAGCGGCAATCGTCAGACCGCGAAACACTTCAGCTTCTGTAGCGGGACTGAGCGCTACGGCGGGAACCGGTACCGGTACCGCAGCCGGCGCATCACTACTGAGCGTCCCATATCCAGACTGAGTTGTTCCATCAATTGTTAAACCTGTAGCCATAATCGGCGGCAGCACTTCTGTAAGCTCAATGTCGGTGCTCTGGGTAAGGGAAAACCCAATTGCCGGACTAGCAGCAGGCGTAACCAAAGCAGACTCTGCCGGGCTCAATGCACTTAGCGGCAGAGTTCCGTTGGTAATTGCGATCGCTTCTCGCAGGGTTAAGGCCTGATCAGGCATGATCCCATCCAGGCTGCTATTCACAGTGACGCTGACTATGGGGGCAGCGCCTTCTACTGCCGAATCGGGAACTGGAATGCTGATGCCTTCTGGGGGTGCATCCTGGGCGGTATCTTGAACTGTCTCTTGGGCGATCGCTGGAAACGAGACCATACCGGCTAGCAGGCAGGCCGATAGCGACCAAGCGCGGGCCAGCGATCGCACACTTTTTCTAGATCTCTGCCGGACGTTCTGCCAGACTAACCGGCCTAACAGTTTAGATGTATCAATAGCTTGTCTGTTCATGGGTTGACTCCTCACCTCCTCAAAATTCATATGCACCTACCACAGTCCTCGAATAGGCTCAGCGGGAGCCGCCTCTGTTCCCGATTCATCCATTCCTGATTCATCTGAGCCCGATTCAAACGGAACTCCCGAACCCGGCGCGGTTGAATCAGGCCCCTCTCCATCCGAAGCACCCTCCGGATCAAATCTAGAGTCACTATCTGAATCAGGTACAAAGAATCCATCCGCACCTGTCCTGGTATCGCTATCCGGCGTTGTTCCAGACGGTGCGTCTAAACTTGTTCCTGGCATCCTATCTGGCGCGGTCGAACCTGGCGCGGCAGAACCTGGTGCAGTCGACCCTGGCGTAGTCGAACCTGGCACAGTCGAATCTGGTGCGGTCGGGACGCCGGGAAGATCAGGCGCAGCCGGAACGCCAGGCCGCGGTGTGCCAGTATCAGCCGCAGGCACTTCTTCAAACGTTCGATTCTCACAAGGGTCGACCCCTGATGCTTCTGGATCGACCTCTTCTGGACAGACGTCATCGACGACGACCTCATCGGATTCTGGCACCCGCGCCTCTGTCTGCTGCGGCTCGCCCACATCTTGCAAACCAAAGCCGTTCAGCAGCTCATTTACCTTCATGGTCGCCGCGAGATAAAAGCCACTGTCGTCTCGGTAGGACCCTGAGAAACTGCGGTCATCGGCAGCCCCGAAGCTGTAGCCCACGCCTAGTCTCAAGTCAGGCGTCACATAGTAGCCCGTTTCGACCGCTAAGCCCGTCTCATAAAAATCAGCAGAAGGCTGCGCAATGTAGCGCAGCGCGCCCATCAAATCCCAGCGATAGCCCAACCGGTAAGAGGCTCGCATCTGGGCTAGATGAATGGTGTTTGAAATAGAGCTAAGACCAACACCTGACAAATCGGCATTCGTATTTCTCAGCGCGTACTTACCGTAGAACTCCCAGCGATGGTTCGGCGCATAGATCCCCTCAGCCGACAGCGTATGCTCTCGAATCGTATCTGAGCCCACCGTATTGATAGGGGTGCCGGGGTTAGGTGCGTACGCGTCGCTCAGCAGGCCTTGAAGGGTCTCGCTGCGAGGGTCACGGTAGGCCAAACCCAGCTTAAACGCGCTGGTATTTTCGAAGCGTTCGTTCAGGGTCTGGTTGGCGTAGTTGGCATACTCAAACCGACCCAGCGCAGTCAGCGCTGGAGAAACCTTGCCTGCCAAAGAAGCCGTGATTACTGAGTTGTCGTCGCCGTTATCATTGTCTCTAAACTCAGCGCGGGCGCTCGCTTGAAACGAAGGATTATCTAAATATTCCAGCCCAACCGAGTAAGTGCTGCCGGGCAAAATCCCCAACGTTGCACCGGACTGGCCAATCGCAAACGGCTGAGCAATCCGTCCGTCTGAATCGACGGCTGCGCCTAGGCCCTCACCCACAATTCGCTCGTAACCTAGATCTACATTTAAGCCAGGGGCAATGTTCCAGCGGTGATTTAGCCCCAGTGCGCCCTGACCTGTTACACCATTGAAACCGCCAAGCACAGAGTAGCGACCGGTTAGCTGCGTGTTATCAGTCAGGTCATAGTCGAGCAGGGTGTCTAGAGAAGTGATTGAATCTGGCGCTAGGTCACTGCCGTTGAAAAACTGATGCGCCAGCCGCACGGTCACTTCGGGCAAAGCCTGCCAATCTAGGCCGAAGACGGTGCGACCCGGGTAAATTGGGTCTTCGTCGCCGCCAATGTTGAGTTCGTTTTGAGCGCGAAAAGAGAGATTATTGGCAATCGGCAGTGTTAGCCCAGACACGAGCTGAGAACTGTTGAAGTCTTCACCGACACCGAGGCGATTATTGCGATCGCGATACACATACCCAAAATCAACCGTTGCCGAGCCAAGCTGTTGCTGAATACCTGCTCGCAGCGTGGTTAAGGAGTTATCAACCTCACCGCTCGCATTTTGAAAAGAAGAAGAGAACCGCTCGGGAGAGAACGGATCGACATTGAAATTGTCGAACGTCCGCGGAATACGTCCTTTGTTATCCTCTTGATCGTACTGAAATTCCAGCAGCGTACTGTCACCTAACAGCGCCGACAGCTCAGCGCCGTAGCGAGTTTGTCCGGGCCTAAAGCTAGTCGTAGCCGTATTAGAGAACTCTTCATCCGTCTGACGCCAGTAGGCGCGGCCAAACAAATTATCCGTAAAGTCGCTTCTCGCCTCAATCCGGTAGGCAGAGCCATTACCGTTAATATCACCGTTTGCAACAAGCCCGTTACTTAAATCAGACTGCGCATATTCAGCAACCAGCTGACCTCTTTCTCCCAGCGAAATCAGCGTATCAACGCCGTAGAGCGTAAAGTCTCGAAGATTATCTGTTTCTGTTACAACAGAAGCACCAATCCAGCTGGGAGCATCAATATCGTAAGAGAAATTGTACTGAAGCCTACCGCCGTAGAGATCGCCGCCTGACTCCTCGCCATCTCTTTGGTAAGCAACAACAATCCGACGAACCAGCGTATTCCCAAAGGGGTTAGCATCGGTAATAGACACGGGCTGATTGAACAGAATCGCACCGCGCTCGTAGTCGATTCGATAGTCAGCGCCGCGACTCAAAGCCCGACGTTCAACCACCGTACCCGGACGGTTCAGCTCTTCTGTTTCAATGAAAATTTCTTCACTACCGGGCAACACATCTGTGTCAGACAGGAAGTAGTAGCCGCTTGTACCATCGGGCACAATCGTATCTCGCCGGAAGGGACGAATGTTGTTGGCATACATCGCCGTCAGCTGAAGACCACTATTTTCACCGGTTGCCAGGGTGTAGTTGCCCAAAAAGCCATGCAGCTGTCGGCTGGTGGCACTAAACAGCTGAGAGGGCCGAGAAAACTCATTAGTACTGTAGTCACCCCACATGAAGAAATTGGGATCAGCGTCTAATACAGCCGCGTCTTGCTGCAACCGCAAATAAACGCTCTCTTGAGATGGCGTGAGATAGTCGTTAGTTGAGCTATCGCCGTACACTTCGTAAGAACAGAACTGCGACTGAGTGTTCTGGTACAGCCGGGTACCGCCATCACAGCGCTCGTTTAGATTGCGCCGACTGTTGTAGGCACCGGTAAAGAGCCAGTCACCGACCGCACCTGTCGCAAAAATGGCTCCGCCAGCGTCAAACTCTGTGTCACCAATATTATCTGGATCCAGGAAATCAGCGTAGCTGCCCCACAGGTTAGTCGCAGCGCTACCCAGGCGAAAATCAAGCACACCCGTCACGATAGAAGGCCGCAGCGCCGTCGTAAAATTCACATCGGTGTAGGCCTCAATTTCTCTGGCACCCGTTACCAGATCAGTATCGAGCGGCATCGGCGTTTCGGCCAGCAAATCCTTACGGGCCGCGCTCGCTCTGACGACCACACGCTCAGCATCTAGCCCCGAGCGCAGCTCGGCGTCAAATTCACCCCAGCGAGCTAGCACCTGAAAACCTGCTCGATCAATATCATAGTCAGCGCCGATAAATTCACCAGCAGTCGTTGTTAGCGTCACCACTACATCGTGGTTGATCAGCTCACCAGTTTCGTCGTTGACCTGACCAGCGATCTTCAGCGTAGAGCGCCGGTCGGCATCAACACTTGACTCCGCAACAGGCGCTACTTGAATCGTGTAGAGATCTTCTAATAACCTCGAATCAGGCACCTGACGAATAATCACTTCGTCAATTTCAGCTTCCGCTTCGCCCTGAATCCGCTCGTTACGAATCTCGGAGCCGACCGGGTTACCGGGCGTAATGATCGTTGCTTCTTCATCCGCCTGGTCTTCAAGAATGGCATCTAGGCTGCTGCTTTGAGCGATTTGAGCGGGTTCAGCCTGGGATGCTGCAGCTGATGTTAGCGCTGCGTCTTCAGCCGCAGCAGCAAGTGTTGCCAAATCTAACGGTCTAGAGAAGGAAGGTGACTCAACCCAGCCAACATCTACAGGTGTGGCTGTGGATTGACCAGACTGCAATCCTCGCAGCTGGTCGAGCAGATTTACAGTGGGCAGCGGCGCTGTCGGCACGGCAGCCGACGTTGGCTGGCTCTCTTCATTTTCTGACGTTGTTTCGGCAGCTGAGACAGAAGGCCCGACAAAGAACAAACCGAGTGAGGAAGTCAACAGACCTAGGCCGAAACCTAGATGAAAACCTTTTAGCAAGCGCATATTTTTATTCTCCTTCACCGAATGTGGGCGTCACTGCAAAGTTCATTCGAGCCAGACCACCCGCTTCTAGATGAACTAAACGAGATTGACTGTTGTCTTCCACTCGGAAGAGATTGGGTGCCAATGTGTAACCGTTGAGACTGCTAATATCCAGCGCCCCTACTCGGTTACCCGCAATCACGTTGGCCATTGAAAAAAGACCGTCAGGGTCAGTAATGATGCGATTGCCGCTATCCATGAAAATCACCGCGTTGGGGATACCGGGCTCTCCAGGCTGCTGGTGACCGTCAAAGTTAGTGTCAGAGAACACGCGGCCCAAAATGGTGCCGCAGTCTGACAAAATGCCAGGCCGAATGGTTAGCCGGAACGTATCCGAAACGCTGCCTAGACCCGCTTCAATATCTGAAGCAACCGCCGTGTTGATACCATCGCCCCGAACACCGTCCGGGCTGACCGTTGTCGCATACCGAATGATCAGCTGCTGCCCTTGCAACAGGCTAGGGACAAAGGCGTTAAAAGTAACGACCCGGTTGGTCGCACTGACAGTGAAGCTGGTTAAATCATTCTCACCAATAGAAGCCACTGCCGAATCGGGGACATACTCAACCCCCACAGGTAAAGTGTCTACGACCTGAAGGGTCGGCGCATCCGCGCCAGACGTACTGATGAGCAGCGTGTAAATAACAACGTCACCAGGCTCGGCGGCTGATTTGTTGGCAGATTTTACAATACCTAAGCCTTGATTGTTTTCACCAGCGGTGGCATCTGGCTGAAAACGATAGATGACACTGTTAGAGAGCTGGTTAATTCTTTCGGGGGGTTCGCCATCTACGCCACCTTCGGGAGAGTCGTATTGAATACTTGCATCGTTTGGGATGATTGCATTCTGAGCAATAGAAGGCGCACCAACTAGCACATTAATTGAAAGGCTTAATAAAACACCTAGTGCGATAAGACAGCTGGTTCTTAGCGTTCGCCTAAGCTGTCTCCTCATGTTCATGCGGCAAAGCATTATTTTCGTCAACATTTCATAAAACCAATCAATTAGACTCTATTGCGGCGTTGCAAAACAGCAGACAGCTGATTCATTACGGCGATCGCAGACACCAAGACGACCCAGGTGAATTATCCAAACGAACAATCACACTAGAAGATCCCGCCCAAAAATATTTCTAGAACAGAGCAGCAGACACCGCCGATATCCCCAACGCTAAAAGCTAGCTATTGGGACGATACCGAGATGACCACCCTCTACCGAAATATTTTCTAGTGGATATACCTATATCCTTTGGCAGGATGATTATTACATCGAGAAATGCGCAAAATCAATCCTTAAGAAATTAAAAATAGGTATAAATAAACACGCTTATTGACCTGCGACTACGGGCAGATCAGCACAATAACGTCAAGAAATTTCTGATTTTCCAATCTAAAAATTGGCACTCTCGCCTACGGGGTAAAGGGGTTCAGAGGTTAGCCAATAGCGTCTTTAACACAGAACCTTAAGAGAAAATTATTTGTAAGAATTTTGCTTCATTGCCGATTCTTCTTATCCGCTCTGAGACGAAAAATTACAGTACTACACATCAATATTTGCTGATTAGAAGCCGTATTCCACCTCAATAAACCGGTAGCTTTGGTCAAAGCTACCAGAGATACACATTTCTGTCTTTTTTACGGCTAATTTCGCTTTTTCTTGATTTTTCTTCGCTATCTGATACCTACAAAAAAATATAATGAAGAGAAGCTATACGCTTTACAGTAAATTGAAACACACATTGTGCCAGCTTTTTCAGCGGTACAAGATTATTGACTATCTGATAAGCATTTTCGTCACAAGCGAGCTGTGCGCTTTATCACGATTAGGACTAATCACGATTAGCCAGCATTCTTTGATGCCAGTATTGAACAAGTCCAAGCCCACAGTAGAGCTAGACAGAGAACCCATAAAAGGCACGTACAAAAGCTAACCCTTAAGAAACAGATTGCTGATTGAACAACAAAGGGAGAGCAGATAACAACATCAGCACCAGCAAACAGAGAATTAAAGGGATGAAGCTGCCACCGTTTACAGCCTGCGCACCGGTGACACCTAGCCAGGTATAGACCAAAGTTCCAGGAACAATGCCAATCAATGTGCCGAGGGCGTAGAACCTGACAGAAACGGGGGTCAGGCCCATAGCAAAGTTGACAACATTAAAAGGAGATATCGGAGAAAAACGAATCGTTAGGACACAAGCGAGCCCATTTTTGCACAGGGTGCGGTTGAGCTTTTGAAAGAAAGGACGATGGTAAAAGCGCCGCTCAAACCATTCGTGAAGCAGATAGCGAGCTAACCAGAAAGCAGCGATCGCACCTAGCGTTGCCCCAATCACCGACCACAGCGTGCCCCACCACAGCCCGTATACGGCTCCGCCAACCACCACAAGCACCGTCCCCGGAACGCCTATGGCATTTGCAACAATATGGGCGCAAATGAACAGACAAACACTATTAGGCCCCGCATCTCTAAAGTACTCAGTAAGCGCAGTGCGATTGAAAAGCGCGGCTATATTCTCATGGCCGATGAAAGCCGTTGCGACAACACAGGCTATCGCGGCAAAAAAACAAAGCCAGAATTTTCTGCTCAGGTTCATATTGTTTGATAGCCAATAGAACAAAAGCCCCTTCGAAGCATTCTAATGAATACGCCGAAAGAGCAAATGAATGAATCGAATTGATCGATTAGGCTACTCATCAGACCATATCGCCAGCTGAGTCTTCTGCCGCCGGAACAGATTCGTTAAGCGCCTTGCGGGCAATCTTGGCAATGTAGAGCGAGATGGCAACAATCGTCACAAAGATCAAAATCCTAATTACCCAGCCAATAATGACTTCCTGGGGGCTTTGCGTACCCGTGTCGGTTCCTAGCATAGCGACATCACCCACCAGAGACCCTAAATACACATACATAATGGTCCCAGGGATAATTCCTGTTGTACCAATCACGTAGTCTCTTAAGGAGACTTTGGTCAAGCCGAGAGCGTAGTTCAACAGATTAAACGGAAAGGCAGGCGATAAACGAATCAGAAAGATCAGCTTAAGCCCTTCTTCGGCGATCGCATTATCCAAAGAATCAAAGAACTTATTGCCAGCGACTTTCTTGGCAATCCAATCGCGCGCAACAAACCGCCCAATCAAAAAGGCCGCCGTCGCCCCTAGCATCGCCCCGACAAAGACTAGAATAGAGCCTTGAATAACGCCAAACACAAAGCCAGCGCCGAGCGTCACAACAGAAGCAGGCAAGAAGGCAACCGTAATACCGATGTAAGCCAAAATAAAGACAATGGGTGCGATCGCCCCCAACCCATTAATCCATTCCACAAAGCTCACCAGATACTGCTGGATTTGGCCAAAGAAAGCAAACGGGCCAGACCCCTGAGCAGCGCCCTCCTGCGCCCAAGCGGGGCCCGCCGCTAAAACGAGACTTCCTAATAAACAAAAGGCTGTGAGCTTAACTAATCGCGACCTTATCAGCTGCTGTACAAGATTCATTGGCGTGTTCCTCGTCTTAGGACGTTGGGTAAGTAGTAGATGAAAATTGAAATCTGCTGCGATAGCTGTATTTACAACAAAAATTACAACAAAAATATTTACAACAAAAATTTACAACCAGATATTCACAACAGTGCCCCCCCGCAACTAGAGCCACTGCCAGCCGTACAGCCGTAGCAATAGGGCCGGGTAGCTACTTGCTCTATCACATCTAAAGAGTCAGCCGCTAGCAAACGAGCGACCGTCAGCGGCTCTCCTTGGCCGTCGCGAGCACCGAGCGCTTCCATTTGATTGAAATCGCAGTCATAAACATTGCCCAAATAGTCAATCGACAGCTCATTTCGACACATCAGATGTTCTACTGTTGTTTCATTGTGATGCGATTCCAAAAACTTAAGATAGGGGATGAGTAGCTGTCGATGCTGCAATTGAAATTTGGTTCGGCCAATGGGCAAATTCGTAATCGTAAACAGATTGTTGAAAACGATATCGAAGTGCTCACTCAAGTACGCCTTATAGTCTGCTTGCAGGCCCGCCTGTCCTGGTGTTAGTGAAAAGTCATCATTTTTTGGAATCGGCGGGTTGTAAACCAAATCCAATTGCAGATTTGGATCTTTGCCATAGCCCAGTGCATTTAGCTTTTTAATGGCCTGAATCGAGTCGTCGTAAACGCCTTTGCCCCGCATCGCATCTACATTGTCTTCGAGGTAGCAAGGCAAGGAGGCCACCACATGTATCTGCTGTTGCGCAAAATAGTCAGGCAGGTCAGCATAGCCCGGCTCAAAAAAGATAGTCAGATTAGAGCGAACAATCACCTCTTTACCCTGAGCTCTAGCAGCTTCAACAATCGGGCGAAAGCCATAATTCATTTCGGGCGCACCGCCAGTCAAGTCAACGGTTTTAATTTGCTCAAACCGGTCAATCATCTCAACTAGCTGATCGCAAACCTCAGCCGAAAGCTCCTCCGTACGGTGTGGCCCCGCTTCAACATGGCAGTGCGTGCAGGCTAAATTACAGCGACGGCCCAGGTTGATTTGTAAGGTGCTAATCGATTGTTTGGTCAGCGGACCACCCAGCGTTTGAGCAAAAGGTGTTACTGGCGTCGAACGGAGCTGGGAATGACTAACTGTGGAAGAATTAACTCTAGAAGAACTAGCTTTGTCAGACAGTGGGCGAGTTTGAACCATGGACCTTAGGGATAAAGCGAGCGGAAAACTAACAGAACACTCTGTACGTCTAAGAGTACGAGTTTAGACTATAGAGATTAGACCATGGGGATTAGACAGCGTGAATCAGGCTGTAGAAGTCTGACTGTAGAAGTCTGACCGTAGGAGTTCGACTCTAGAAGTTCGACTCTAGGAGTTCGACTCTAGAAGAAATCAGACTGTGGACACTAGACTATGGGAAATTGCGTCAGCCACCGAACGTCTTAACAGTTTCTATTAAAGAGGATTCATTCTGTAAAGCCTGAGTTTTCGATTAGAAGTTGTTTGGAGAGCGCTATTTTGTGACTCCACTTCCCTCAGAAAAACCCTCATCAGCTATCAGCGTCTTCTCAGACAAGGAAGCCATTAGCGAGTTACAAAAAGAGAGAGCAGTTAAACTCCACTACGCCCCTTTAAACATTTTTAAGGGCTCTCACTCATGAAATCTGTCGTCGATCCAAACTCTATTCAGTTCCGGCTCACTGTTGGCATGATACTGGCCTCCACGCTAGGCATTAGCGGCTTCACCGGCTGGATCAATCTGCGGATGCGACAAATCTTGGTCGAAAGCCACAAAGACAACGCGCTAATGATTGCCGATCGGCTCGAACAGGACGCCGGGCTATACGAAGAGTCGATGATTGTTAAAGAGGCGGTGTACATGGCAATTGACTACCGCGAACAGCCTGATATTGCTATCTGGGTAGAGAGCGCCGATGGCACGCTGCTAGCAGAATCTAATACGCTATCAATGGGATCTTGGCAGGTAAACGGGTTTGCAAAAAAGCTAATGACCGAGGTTGCCAACCGGCCAGGGCTAGAGGTCTTTGAGCTGCAGAACCGACACCTAGTGACCTGCTCTAGCCAGCTAAAAATTGACGATCAAGTCATTGGCCAGCTGTATGTTGTTGACGATATTACGGAAGACCATGAGAGTCTAAACCGGATTACCCGGACGCTGGCGCTCTCTAGTTTGCTGGCTATTTGTGTGGGTGCGATCGCAACTTCCCTCTACATCCGCCGCTCTCTACACCCCATTCGCAAAATGAGCCGTCTAGCAGGCGACATCTCCGCCAATAACCTGGCAGACACCCGCCTAGAATTTGACAAAGCCCCGACTGAAGTTCAAGAGCTCGCGCAAACCTGCAACATGATGATTTCCAGGCTCTCTGCCGCCTGGGATCAGCAGCGCCGGTTCGTCAGCGACGTCTCTCATGAGCTGCGCACGCCGCTCACCCTGGTACATGGCTACTTGCAAAGCACGCTGCGCCGCAGCAGCAACCTCACCGACCCCCAAAAAGAAGGCTTAGAAATCGCCGCCTCTGAAGCCAACAGAACCATTCGCCTGCTTCAAGATCTGCTTGATTTAGCTAGGGCCGACGGCGGTCACATGCGCTTCAACATTGAACGCGAACCGCTGCAAGAAGTCGTCAAAGAGGTACTAGAAACCTGCAATTACGTAAGTGGCCGCATTCAGCCCGAGCTGACGCCTGTAACTGCGCTAGCCGACCGCAGCCGTCTTAAGCAGGTATTGATCAATCTCATTGACAATGCGCTGAAATATTCCCCTGACGATCGACCAATTATCGTCAAACTAAAGCCGGTCGGCAATTATGCTTATATTGAAATCAAAGACAAGGGCAGAGGCATTCCGCTATCTGATCTCACCAAAATTTTCGATCCATTCTTCCGCGTCGATGAAGACAGGTCTAGGGCAACGGGTGGTACTGGCCTCGGTTTATCCATTGTCAAAACGCTGGTCGAAGGAATGAACGGGACACTCAAGGTTCAGTCCAAGCTAGGAGAAGGCAGCGTCTTTACGGTAGCGCTACCGATAGAAAAGGCTAAAGCGCAACGGCTGTAACGCTAAGTTTGTTGAATATTTGTTGAATACCTGTTGCCAAATACCCAGGCAAAACAGCATCAAGCCGAAGAAGTCTGGTATAAGAAGAGGGCTAAGGGAGGCTTTAAGACAATGTCTGAAGGAACCGCAAAAATTTTAATCGTAGAAGACGAAGAAAAGCTGGCAAAGTTTGTGCAGCTGGAGCTGGGCTACGAAGGCTATGAGGTAATTGTGGCCAATGACGGACTCAGCGGACTAATGGCTGCTCGGGACAATGAGCCCGATTTAGTTTTGCTGGACTGGATGATGCCGGGACTCACAGGGGTAGAAGTGTGCCGCCGCCTGCGGGCAACGGGTGCGATGATGCCCGTCATTTTGCTGACGGCCAAAGACGGAATCGAAGATAGGGTCGCCGGTCTTGATGCGGGAGCCGACGACTATGTAGTCAAGCCCTTTAGCATTGAAGAATTGCTCGCTCGGGTACGGGCTCACCTGCGGCGTAACCAGCCGGATGACCCGGAAGTATTTTTGTTTGCTGATTTGAGCCTTAGCCGGAAAACCCGAGAAGTGAAAAGGGGCGATCGCACGATTGAACTCACGGCCAAAGAGTTTGACCTGCTCGACTATTTGATTGCGCATCCCAAGCAGGTATTGACGCGCGATCGCATTCTTGAAGAAGTGTGGGGCTACGACTTCATGGGTGACTCCAACATCATCGAAGTCTACATTCGCTACCTGCGCCTGAAGCTAGAAGCCGAAAACGAGAGCCGACTAATTCAGACCGTACGCGGTGTTGGATACGTCATGCGCAGCTAGCTAGCTGTATCAAAGGCTTCAATAAAGAGAGTCTTTACACAAATCACGCCAAGACTGCGCCAATTAAATAGTTGCTGTGAAGATTTTTCCCAATTTAGTTGGCAAATAATGTTCCAGCTGTTGTACCGGTTGTTCTACTGGTCAAAAAGCCTCACAGGCAGCTGTGTAGTATCACTGAGATTCGATAAGGTTTCTGCAGGATTCAGATACTCTTGGCGTTATCTTTAAATGTTTTTAAACTCTCTGAACTATTTCCGGGCGATCGCTATCCTCATGATCGTAGCTGGACATACCTTCGACTATGCCGGCATTAGCTTTGAGAGCATCCCAGCGCGAACCCTGGGAAACTTACTCTCAGGGGGCACCTCACTCTTCGTCTTTATCTCCGGTTTCTTATTCCACCACATTTTTTACAGGCGATACCAGTTCAAGAAGTTTATGTCAGGCAAGCTCAAAAAAGTACTGTTGCCCTACACGCTTCTATCGATCGTGCCTATTTTGATAACAGTGATCAGCGTCGATGCTGTCTATAGCTACCAAAATCCTGGCGGAACAGGGTTCTTGCATACAGGCTTAATCGGACATTACCTCATACCTGCCATCAGATATTACGCAACAGGCAGCATAGTAGCAGCCTACTGGTACATTCCCTTTGTCATGCTTGTGTTTTTGATGTCGCCGTTACACATTGGCTTTATTGGACTGAAGCTGAAGCATCGGTTGATCATTACACTGTTGCTAACAGTTATCTCACTGTTTATGCATCGGCCTGTTCACAATGGCATCATCTTACAGTCGCTTATTTATTTCACCCCTGTTTATCTCATCGGTATTATTTGCTCACAGCAAAGAGAAAACGTCTACGCCTTTTTTAAGAACAAAGAGATTTATCTTCTGATCATTGCTGTTGTTCTAGCTGCGATTCAGGCTGCTCAGGGAGATGTGAGCAATTACCGAAAACCTCCTTTTGTTTACGGAGGCATCGACACGATGCTACTGCAAAAAACAGCACTGTGCTTTTTCTTCATGGTGTGGCTTCACAGATTTGAGGCGGTTAATGCCAGGCTGCTAAACCTAATTGCTGCGACTAGTTTTGCTATTTACTTCCTCCATATGTGGATGCTGAAAGGATTGAGCAGAGTCGTTGTCCGTTTAGATGTATCAGCAATCTCTCCTTGGTTTTTGTATTTGGTGCTTGTTGCTGTCACAGTTCTACTTTCTGTAGGAATTGCGCTTACGCTCAAAAAGATTTTGCACAAAAATAGCCGCTACATTATTGGCTATTAACTGAGGCTTGATAATTGAAGCTTGATAACTGGGCCTTGATAACTAGGCCTTGATAACTGGGCCCTGATCTGAGCGGCGGCGGCATAGGCAATCGCATTCGATAAACAACTCGATCTCACTCGATAAACAACTCGACATAGGCCACACATACCTAGAAATATATTTAGAAACTTTATATTTAGAAGCTTTGAAGTCATTCACGCCGAATTCTAGCTTCTAGGCTTCTAGCGGGCATCCTTGAGTCAGAATCCTCCTACTTTTTGGACTGGCTATGACGACAACAGCAGGGCTCTTTCAGCTCGATATGATTGACCACCATGCAGTGCTCGGCTTTTCCTTAGCTGCCGAGGCCAAGCTCGTCCGCAAGTGCTACCTCAAAATTGCCCGCAAGCTGCATCCTGATAGCTTACGTGAGGCCTCAGAAGAAGAGCGTAAGCTAGCCAGTGAGCTGCTCTCCAAGCAGATCAACCCCGCCTATGAGGTGCTGAGCCAGGAAAAGTCGTGCAAAGAGCACAAGATTTTGCTGAAAATGAAGCAGAAGCAGCTCAGTACTAACCGCTCACTCGTTAGTCTGACCAGTGAGTCGGCAAAGGCACTGTTGAACGCACAGGATTTAGAAGCTGGCTATGCAGCGGCTTTGCAGCAAGCCGCTGCGACCCAGTTCACAGATTTGACCCGGGTACAGAGCGCCATTAATGAAATCAGTGAGCTCAATGCTGTTTACCTGATGCGCAAGCAGGCGGCAACTACGACCCAAACACCGGCTCCAGCCTCTGATGCAACTGTGCTGCAAACCACTCCTGTCGCTGTCCCAACCCCTTCACCCTCGTCTCAAGCGCCAGCGACTCAGCGGTCTCGAAGCAACGATATTATTCAGCGCTATTTGAAGCGGGCTAAAGAATTTGAAGCTCAGCAGGACTACTCTCGCGGTATTTTAGAGGTGCGAGAAGCGATCGCCTCCCACCCTAAAAATGCTGCTTGCCATGCCTATCTATCTAGCTTGTATCTCAAGTCTGGGCAGGCAACGCTGGCTAAAATTCATGCCAAGCAGGCGCTGGTGTTTGATCCTGAAAATCAAATCGCCAAAACAGTGCGCGCTCAGCTAGACGCTCAAAAGGCAGGTGGTAAGAAGTCTGCCAACAGCACAAAAAACAGTGCAAAAAGCGCTAAGAACGCTGGCAAAAAAGCTGGCGGCAGTCAAAAGGGTAAAAAAAGAGGCGGTCTTTTGAGCGGATTGTTTGGTGGAAATAAACGTTAAATGCCGAAAGGAAATGCGGGAAATACGTACCAGCCCTATCAACCTCCGGTAGGTGGCCGAGACTTACTCCCTTTAGATGTCGTTCAAAAGCGCTGGATCGAAGACCGCCTAGAAGAAGTCTTCCGGCGGTGGGGCTATCACCGCATCATCACGCCCACAGTAGAGACCATGGACACACTCATGGCTGGCGGGGCGATTGAGCGGGTAGAAGTGATTGAACTACAGATTGGTCAGGTGGGCGAGCAGCGGTTAGGACTGCGCCCCGAGTTAACGGCTTCAATTGCCAGGGCCGCAGTCACTCGTTTGGCTTCGGTAACTTACCCACAGCGGCTATATTACAACGCCAATATCTTTCGTCGCTCGGCAAAAGGCTCTCAGGGTGGGCAGCAGGAATACCATCAGGCAGGCATTGAGCTGCTAGGCTCTAGTGGCCTGATGGCTGATGCCGAGGTGGTCTTACTCGTCGCAGATTGCCTGAAAGCAGTGAGCCTATCAGACGCCAACATTGTGCTAGGCGAAGCGGCGCTAACCTACTCGCTGCTAGCCCCTTTCCCTGAAGAAATGTGCTCTGCGGTGCGTCAGAACATTGCTGATTTGAACCGGGTGGGCCTAGAGACCCTGCCACTGAGTGATGAATTGCGATCGCGCGCGCTACGTCTTATGGACTTGCGTGGTAACCCAGCTGATGTCTTGATGACGCTGAAAAACGGTTTTGACTTAGATGAGCAGCAGCAGGAACTCGTTAGCCGTCTGCAAAGCCTGATCGATCTGCTCAGCGTTAGAAACATTCCTGCCATAACCCTAGACTTGAGCCTAATTCGGCCTTTTGACTACTACACGGGCATCGTATTTGAGGTGGTGAGCAACCAGCAAAGGCAGCTTTTGGGTCAGGGCGGGCGCTATGACGATTTGCTGGCCGTATACGACACGGCCAGCACCACAGATACCAGAACCACAGATAAAAGAGGCTTTCCGGGCATCGGCTTCGTGCTGAATATTGACCAGCTGCACCAGGAACTGGTGCCAAGTGGTGAGCTGCCAAGCGAGACGCCGCCGAGTGATTGGTTGATTGTCCCAAAGGGAAAAGCGGCAGCGGCAGCAGCGCTAGATTACGCCCAGAAGGCAAGGGAGTCAGCAAATCTTGTGCGGGTAGAGCTGAGCTTGGACTTTACGCAGTCAGCGGACGAGGTCAGAGCGATCGCCCGTAAACGCAACATTAATCGAATCGCCTGGATTTCAGATCAGGGTCTGCCCGAAATTGAATTAGTCAACTGATGTCAATATGAATGAAATACGCCCTGAATATGACGTCTCTAAAATGTCAGGGGGTGTCGGAGGAAAGTATGTGGAAAGGTATCGAGCAGGGACAAATGTGATTCTTTTGGACCCTGATGCTGCTGAGGCTTTTCCAACAGCGGACTCTGTCAATGAAGCATTACGATTATTGCTTCAAATTTCTCAACGGCAACAGCTGTCTACTAATCCAGCTGCTGTAGACTAGCCAACTAGGTTGATTTACCGCGCGAAGTTCCTGCTATCGAGAGACAGCTATAGCCTCATCTGAGTCACCTATATTTTGGATTTAGGCTTGACTGCTATGGGCTATAGCCCTTCGTAAGTGTCCTAAGCAACGCTTCAAAAGCTATAGTTAACTAAGCTTAATAAACAACACCTAGAGAGAAAAATTGTGGCTCACACCATTGTGACTGACGTTTGTGAAGGCATCGCGGATTGCGTAGATGCTTGCCCGGTAGCCTGCATTGATGAGGGCCCTGGCAAAAACAAGAAAGGAACCGGCTGGTACTGGATTGATTTTGATACCTGCATTGACTGCGGCATTTGCTTGCAGGTATGTCCGGTAGAAGGTGCCATTTTGCCAGAAGAAAAGCCTGAACTGCAAAAGACGCCTTGATCGTTGCGTAGACGTTGCTCTTACCGTGAATGAGAGAGCTCTGAACTACACTGGGATAGGGCACATCGAAGCAAATTCGTTCATAAAGACTATAGTCGCCAATGCTACTCGCTGGACAGTTCGAGACCTAGACGTCATGCCTGATGACTGGGGCTGGACACGCTATGAAGTTGTTGATGGAGAGCTGTTTGTAACCCGCGCTCCTCATATTCGTCACCAGAGAGCGAGCGGTAATATTCACGTTGAGTTAACTAACGGGTCTCGTCAGACGGACATGGGTGAATCTTTTGAAGCACCCGGTGTTGTTTTCACAGAAGCAGATGCAGTTATTCCAGATGTGGTGTGGGCAAGTCATGAATGCATAGAGAATGGCATTAATGAAGCTGGACATTTTACAGTCGCGCCTGAACTCATCGTAGAAGTGCTCTCAGCGGGTAGTAAAAATGAACAAAGAGACAGAACAGTCAAGCTTAAACTCTATTCTCTTTATGGCGTACAGGAATACTGGATTGCGAATTGGCGACTGAAAACGGTTGAGGTGTACAGACGACAAAGTTCTCAGCTAAAAATAGTGACGACGCTAAGTGTAGGAGAGCAGCTGACTTCACCGATGCTGCCTGGGTTTGACTGTGCGATCGCTGATGTTTTTCAGTCGCAATCCTAATCGCGTCCGCAGAAGCCCACTTACTGATGAGATCCAGCAAGTGGGCTTCTGCCTAAATCGTCTTTCTAGCAATGCCTTTCTAGAAAGTGTTTTTTAGCTATCAGCGCCGTTGCCCTTTAGTGCAGCCTTCGGCTCGGACTTAGCGCCCAAACTTACTTTTACAGCTTTGTTCGTATGATCTTCTACTTTGGGAAGATCCAGCGTCAAAATACCGTCTTTGTAATCAGCTAAAACATTGTTGTTATCAACCGGTTCAGGCAAAGGAATGGTGCGGCTAAAGCTGCCATAGTGGAACTCAGAGCGCTTTTGACCATTCTGTTCAGAAGTGGATTCAGTTTTACGTTCACCACTGATCATGACAGCTTCTCGCATCACCCTGATATCAAGATCTTCTGCCTTCATGCCTGGAACTTCGAGCCTTAGATGAATTTTGTTGTCATGCTCTTCCATCTCAGCAAGCGGGAGCAGACCCGTATGGCGAGGAGTGTGGCCAGTCTGGTCGCTGTTACCGGCGGCAAGACCGTCGAATAAACGGTTCATATCGCGCTGTAGAGAAACCATTTCTCGAAAGGGGTCCCTTCGCACGATTGCCATGTGTTTTTCCTCCTGCATTTGTGCAAATGGCTTATGAATAAACTGTAGCTAATCTGTTGTGGCTACATCCAGTTCGGACTCACCTACTTCGATAGGCAATTTACCGAACACATGATTTTATGGATGTGCAAAACAGGCAACACCACCCCTATTAGACACCGTGACTCTTGCCAATTACCCAGCTGCGGCGAAAGTACTTAGCCAGGCTAGACTCTTTTAGCGTGAGACAGATGGGGCGACCATGGGGACAGGTACGCGGCTTTTTCGTTCGCTGCCATTGATTCAGGAGCGACTGCATTTCAGAATGCTCTAGCTTTGTGCCGTTGCGAATCGCAGTGCGGCAGGCAGTGGCGACGAGGGCGGCTTCTAGGTTCGCGCCCAGGCTGAGCTCTAACAGGGCATTTTCACAGTCGCTTCTACCATGGAGGGATTCAGGAAGGCTGCGGATAGCCCAAAGGTTGTCTCCAAAAGGGGCGATCGCAACCCCTACTTCCTTCAACCTCTCCACTTGCTGCTCACTTAAATCTTTCAGCACAATCGGCGTTTCTACCTCTACCATCTGCCACCGCGCTTGCAGCTGTTCAAACAACACTCGCTCATGAGCAATGTGTTGTTCTATCAGGCAAATGCCGCTTTCATTCTCTGCCAAAATATACATATCGCTCACCTGAGCGATCGCCGTTAAAGCACCTGGTAACTCTGCTGGCAACGCGTCCGATAGAGAGTGTTGTGGCAGGGGTGAATCGTCTGCTTTTATCTGCCTCGAAACAGAATACTCTCCTTCGGCTTCCGCCGCTTTGATGAGTTCGGTAGCTCGATGTGTCTGCGCAGTTGCACTCAGACCATCAATTTTCAACAGCTGCTCAACAGCTACTGTGACCTTTTCACACAGGGTTTCTAACCCTTGCACATAGATCTCTGACTTGGCCGGATGACGGTTCCAGTCGAGCTGAGCAGGTGGTAGCGTCAGGTGTAAAAAACAGATGGGGTAGCGATCGCGCGGAATCGTTCGCCGAAAGCCCGCTGTTAACGTCTGAGCAATCTCTTCAACAACAACGGGCCGGCCATTGATTGCCACCCGCAGCCAGTCCGGCTTTCGGCGATGACACCGATCGGGTAGACCAATCGCCAAATAGAGTCCTTCCACCTCTATCTCGTCTATGTCGGTATCGTACAGGCTGCGCAGTACCTGCGGCATAATCGTCTTTGCGGTTGGTCCTGGCCAGAGCGCAAACCAGGCCGCGCCGTTCTTTTCTGCCTGCCAGGTGACCTGTGGATGGCAAAGCGCTAGCTGTTGAATGAGAAGGGCAACAGCTTTAAGCTGCGCTGGCATGGCAGGGACCTGCCGTCTAGCGGGCCAGTTACAAAACAAATCGCTGACTGTAACGATCGTGCCGGGTGCACTTGCCATTTCAGAGACTGCTGCCGGTTCACCGCTAGCACCATAGCGAACCTGATACCCAGTAGTTCGACTGCCGTTATCACCGTTTGCACAGCTGCGAATCTCTAGCTGTGCGAGCTGCGCGATACTGTGGAGCGCTTCACCGCGAAAGCCCAAAGAGCGAACGTTGAGCAAATCTGGGCGAGTAGAGATTTTGCTAGTGGCGTGGGCGATCGCTGCTTGCCGCAAATCCGCGTCATCCATACCTACGCCGTTATCTGCCACGCGCACCTTCCAGCGCTCTGGCCATATGCTGAGGGTGATTCGAGTTGCGCCTGCATCTAGCGCATTTTCTACCAGTTCCCGGACCACTGCCGCTAGCGAGTCAATAACCTCACCTGCCGCCATCAAGGACACGACCTCAGGTGCCAGCGGTTGAATCGAAGGTGACTCAGCCCGGCTTTCTGTGGAAAAGACTTGGATATCAGGCGTTTCTAGCGCCATAGGATGGTGGGGAAGGGGCGTGTTATCCATAGCTTTTAGTGTAGCGAATTGTCGTGTTGTGACAGGAGCAAGAAAGGGGGCTGTAGGCTGGCTTGGGGTGCCGTAGCAAAGTCGCTGAGAACAAGGTAGGCTAGCGCAAGCAAACTTACGGTAGGCGGATGATCACTCTGTTCTTTTCGAGGCAGCCCAGCCGCCGCTGGTGTATGCCCGGTATCTGTTTGGCCGCTTCTTTTCTTTTGGTCATTCTGTTCGCTGGCAGCGCATTCAGCGCGCCGGTTGTGGCAGCGCCTACCCGTCCGATTTTAACGATCGCCCAATTAGAGAAGCGCATCGCCAATCCCATACGGCAGAGCGGCGTAACCGTGATCGACCTCAAAGGCTTCACCATTAACTTAAGAGAGGGTGAGAATAAAGACTTTGCAGAACAGTTTTATCCACAGCTACAACAGGCACTCAACTCTAAAGGGCAGAAAGATTCTCGCTACCTGGGCGTAGACTTCAGCGGCGCGTTAGTTCAAGGAGATCTCAGTCTCGCTAGGCTGAGCCGCCGGATTCCTGCCTATTCGGATGCGCTCTTGCCTGAGCTAGAAATGTTTAAACAAACGCTTCAGCCACCGCTTTCGCAGTCGTCTCCATTTCAGGCGTCTCCATTTCAGGCGTCTCCATTTCAGAGTCCGTTCTCTTCATCTTTTGCCTCATCTGAACGCCTTCAAAATAGCGCTACATATACTCATAACTATGCGAAACGCCTCTCCCGATTTCTACTGCCATCAGTTCCAGCTGCTCAGCCGGACACGCTGGTTTTTCAGGGGCCCCTACTGCTTAATCAAACCTGTTTCAATGGTCTCTTTGACGCCAGTAACCTGTACTTTCTCAATCGGGTAGAAGCGCAGGGAAGTCTCTTTACTCAGCTGGCTCAGTGGCAGGCCGCTAAGTTCGCTCAAAATGCTCTCTTTAGTAACAGTCAGTTTCAGCAGGAGAGCAGCTTTCGGGGCGCTGTGTTTCTGGGTCGCACGCGGTTTAACCAGGCACAATTTAGCGGTGAAAGCGACTGGCAGAGCGCTGTGTTCAAAGGCAGCACTAGCTTTGCAGGTACCGATTTTCATGTAGCGAATTTCGCGCGATCGCACTGGCACACTAACGCTGACTTCGAACAAGCCAAGTTTCACGCCACCGCCACCTTTCAAAAAAGTCGCTTTGACCAGGCATTATTCCTGACGGATACTTCCCTCGAAGCAGCTGTTAACTTCAGGCAGGCTCAGTTTCAGCAGTCCATTAGCCTCAGGGCTGCGCACATACTGGGGCAAGTAGATTTTGGCGACGCTCGTTTTGCGCGCAATTTGCCTAAGGCTGTCACTATTAATGTGGCCGATTTAGATTTTCGCCCTGGGGACGCCAAAGTAATGGGCAGTGCGGGGCACATTGGCAAGCTATTCTCAGTGCCGACGCTCAGCAGCAATGAAACCGTACTACGTAACCTGGTTCGTAATTTTAGGCTACAAGAGCAGGTAGGTGATGCCAATCAGCTGGAGTACAGGCTAGAGCAGCTGCGGCGATCGCAGATTAAACGTCAACTGCTAGGGGTTAGTCTCAACCAGGCGAATGAAGCTAGGTTGATGCGCATCGGGTTTAGCCCCACGCAGGCGGATGCGATTACTCGGCAGGCTGCGCAGCGCCCTTTTGTCAGCCGAGCAGATTTGCTCAGTCTTGATGAAGTTGACTTAGCGACTTACGTGCGAGTGCGCGATCGCATTACGACTCGTAGCAGCGGTTTCTTCAGCCGCCTGCAGCAATTACTGAGATGGCTGGCGCTCTCCTGTTTACTTCAGCTCAGTAACTATGGCACCAACGTTGGCCTTATTTTCAGCGTTGGCATGGTGGTTGTGACCTTGTTTGCCTGGATGTTTTGGCTAGTCGATCGCTACCGTAGGCTAACGCCAACGCCAATTGTGCCAGGACGAAACGAGAGCTTACTCATGAGTCTCAGCGGCGGCAGCCTGTTGGCGGTTGCGCTGAGCCTAGTGATTCAAAACACTAGAGAGCCTGTTGTCACCCTAGTCACCATTAGCCTGATGGCTTTTCCAGTGCCAATCATTTTACTGACCAAGCTATATCAGCAAGGTAGATATCACGATCTGATGGACCGTAGCTACTTTGTAGAAAACGGTGCGCTCCGAAGGCTTCAGGTTCTGATTGCCCGGCTACCCATTACGCCCAAGTTTCCATTTTATCGCGAGCGCTACAGTCCTTTGCTCACCGATCGCCGCTGGAATTTTCTCAACTACTTCGATTTCAGTCTCAATAACTGGTTCAAGTTTGGCTTTAATGACATTCGCCTACGTGAAAAATGCGTACCGGGCTTAATCAGTGCGCTTGTCTGGTATCAATGGAGCCTAGGTGTGATCTATATCACGCTTCTGCTGTGGACGCTCTCACGAACCATTCCAGGACTTAATCTGCTGCTGTACTTTTAAGCTCAAATCAGGCCAAAAACCTTACCCTGTACCTTTATTGACAAAGTTCAGATGAAGGAATTCATAGAGAGGGGCATGGCAGCTAACTGGTGAAACGAGCAAAATAGGCAGCGTATATATACGGAATATTTCACGTAAAACAAATTTTCTTAATCTGCTGACTTCCGTATTTACTGCGAGGTCGATTCCATCTGGACGGGTGACAATAGAATCACTTCTGTAGAGCGCATGTAGAGTTAACTATCTAAACCAAGGGGCATTTTGGGAAAGATAATTTTGACTCTACATATTAATGCGTCCTTACAGGTGAGCAGCTCGACCCTGGGGGCTTAAAGGGGTCGAGCCTTTTTCTTTTTAAAGGGGTATTCTTTACTCTACCAAGATAGCTGAAGCAACTCCAATAGAAACCTCTACAAAATCTTATCTAGTCCATAGACTAAAGACTTTAGCGGCAGTACCCGACGAATCGAGAGCAGTACGCCAGGCATGTAGCAGACGCGATCGCTCGTATCGTGCCTGAGCGTGTAAGACTGCCCCGCTGCACCAAAAATCACCTCTTGATGTGCAATCAGTCCGGGCAGCCGTACGCTGTGAATCCTGACGCCGTCTTCGGTTTGGCTACCTCTAGCACCCGCCATCTTTTCAGTTTCTTCTACCTCAGGCGAGTTGTAAGTTTTTTTGAGATCCGAAAGCATCTGCGCGGTTTTGACGGCTGTACCGCTGGGCGCATCCGCTTTTTGGTTGTGGTGCAGCTCAATAATCTCTACGTGATCAAAATGCTCTGCGGCCTGTAAAGCTGCCTGCTGCAACAGCACCATTCCAATCGAAAAATTAGGAATTAATAGGCAGCCTGTGCTGGCCTTGTCGGCAAACTCAGCGAGGTCTTTAATCTGTTCGTTGCTCATGCCGGTCGTGCCGACAACCGGTCGTACGCCATAGGCCAAGGCGGCGCGCACAGAGGTATAGACACAATCGGGGTGAGTGACATCTGCCATCACCGCGCTGCTACCGCTGGGGGCTTCATTTTGAGCCATTACCAGCGTGGCCTCCAAGTCATTGAGCACCGGAATTTCAAGGGGGCCGATGCCGACAACCTCGCCTACATCCTGTCCCATGAACTTAGGATTGCGGTCAATTGCACCCACCAGACTCATGTCGTCAGCTTCTGCGACGGCTTTAACAATGGCCCGGCCCATTTTTCCGAGCGCACCATTGACGACGACTGGAATTTTAGCAGGCTCTGGTTTTGGAGTGCTCTGGGTTTGCTCGCTCATGTTTTTTCTAATCGTTGTGAGTGTGTCTGTATTCTCTCTGAATATCTGTATCCACACAAAAAAGCCCATACAACAAAAAGAGGAGCCCATGGGCTCCTCTTTTTGTTTTCAAATTGTCTTCAAAAGTCTAGTTCAAAAAATCTAATTTTGGAGGCTTTAGCCGACTTCAACTTGACTGGTGTCTACAGAATCTGTGCCATCGGTTGATTTAGCAACGTTTACCATCTTATCGAGAATAGCTTGGCTAGGAACCTTGCCTTTGAGCACGACAGTTGCACTGGTTTGAGCCACCCAGAGCGTGTCTATATCATCAAGCTGGCTGTCTTCGTCAAAGGCGAGGGCAACGCGCTTAGCAAGGCCGCTTTCGTCAAAGTCGCCGTCTAGGCCAACTTTGTAATCGGGAACATCTTTACCGTCAGCAGCTTTAGCAACACCGCGCTTAACGGAGCTAGAGGCATTGGCAGGTTTGTCTTTACCGAAAATTCTGCTGAAAAATCCCATAATAGTCTTCCATGATGTAGTAACTTGGCGCAGGAGGGCCCAGCGCTTCGGTATCAACATATATGTCTGGTTTATGGAAAGAATATATCTTTAGAAACAAATTATTTTTATACCTGCGGATGGAGCCATCCAGACTACTCTACTTGAAACGGGTTCGAAGAGGTCGCACTGCTAATGATGTCGCAATTTAGGTCTCAGCTGGATGAGTGGGGGCGCAAATATTTCGTGGGCCGACGGGTCTCGCCTCAGGCCCATCAGCATATGCAAGATAGCCTGATGGATGAGGCTGAGCTGAACGTTGACTATGTAGTGCTGACATTGGGAGCGTGTTTGATCGCTACGCTGGGGCTGCTCTCTAATAGTGCAGCGGTCATTATCGGGGCGATGCTAGTTGCTCCTTTAATGTCGCCCATTCGCTCGGTAGCCTTTGGTATTTTAGAGGGCGATTTAGAGCTGGTCGTTACAGGCGTTAAAACTCTGGGGATTGGGACTGGAATTGCGATCGCACTTTCAGCGCTCATCGGTCTTAGCTCCGGCTTTTTAGAATATGGCAGTGAAGTGTTTGCTCGCTCTTCACCAACGTTGCTAGATCTGGGGATTGCAATCACCGCAGGTGGGCTGAGTGGCTATGCCAAAGTGCAGCCCAAGCTATCGAGTACGCTGGCCGGAACGGCGATCGCCGTCGCGCTGATGCCACCTCTATGTGTAGTGGGTTTAGGTATTGCTCATCTCGATGGTTCGCTGGCGTTGGGCTCAGGCTTACTATATCTAACTAACTTATTGGGTATTACGCTAGCGTGCATGGTGGCCTTTTTTATTGCCGGCTACTCTCCGTTTCGCCGGGCCCGTCGCCCTTTGGGTGCGGTTGTACTGCTCACGGGGCTGCTGGTAGTCCCCTTAGGGCTTAGCCTGGTGCAGCTCGTACGCCAAAATCAGCTAGAAGCGAACGTAAAGAGAGCCTTGCAAAACACCCAAACCTTTCAGAACTTGGAACTGGTTAGCAGCCGAACAAACTGGCAGCTACCCGTTCCGGAGGTGCGGATGGTTGTTAATTCCAGCCAGCCCATTACGCCCAGGCAAGTAGAGCTGCTAGAGAACCACATTGCACGGCGGATGAATCAGCCGTTTCGCTTTGTGTTTCAAGTGAGTGAGGTGCAAGAAGTGACCCGTGTGGATACACTGCTAAGCCCGACAAATAATAACTTTCCAGAGTAGGAAACGGCATTGGACGTTGATGAGACCAAATGCTGGTGGTGCCATACCGCTTTTTCATTGAAAATTGCGCGGCTTATCTGTGATTTTTGCTGAATTTTCTCCTTAAATCATAAATTGACCGTAAAGATACGGAGTACACTCGCTGTCAGGATTGCGCCAATGGGCCTACGTAATTATGCTGTATGTATCGAAAAAGCATGATGAAGTTGCCATCAACCGACTACATTGAGAAGGAATAGGGCAGCCTATGCGCGGGGTATATCTACTATGGATAATAGGTATGGTTGATGGGTTCGTTCTCAAATCGTTTGCAAGACCGTTTCTAGACTTCTAGACGTGGCTAACTCGGCTCTGGCAGTGAATTTTTGATAGGGGTCTGCGGTCCAAGTCTACAGACCTGATATGCTCTTTTGTGATTCATTGTAGGACGTGTGAGTGGGTGAACTGTGTAACTCAACGCTCACGTTATTCAAGCAGCTCGCTTTCCTGACCATTTGCTCCCACTTTTTTTTGCTAAGGCTTCAGCCAGTGTGCAAAGAAAAGCCGCCATTAAAAGCTCAGCGTAGATAGATGATAAACAGCCGTTCTAGCACGAGTTACAGTACCTCTCATAAACTGCATCCTTAAAGTTTGCTGGCGCAGCTGATTAGACGTCAGGTTAGCGGTTGCCTCAAGCTAACGGCGCAAGCAGCAGAATGGCGACTGCTTTTTGACCGGGGACAGCTTAATTTTGCAACCAATTCTGCGGGCGCGTTCGATCGCCTAGACCGGCAGCTTCAGGCCTACAGCGATACTATTCCTCGCTCGGTGCGAGATGAAGTACGGCTGCTGTTTGAGGCGTCTGATGAAGTCGATCATGTCGTCAGCCGCGACTACCGAGCTATTTGCTGGCTGGTCGATCAAACTTATTTATCGCCTGAGCAAAGTGCGGACTTGATTGGTGCGATCGCCATTGAAGTCATTGAGCCCTTCTTAAACATCAGAGAAGGCAGCTATGAGCTGATTCCACTAAACCAAACGGAAGGCATTCCCACCTACTGCCGTCTCGATATGCGGCCCATTGTGGAAGTTTGTCAGCGCAACAGCAAGCAACGCGCTGCCGGACAGCCTGTGACCAGCCGGCTCTCTACGGCGGCAACGGCAACTGGTGCTCGCATGAATGGCCAGAGCAGCAACGGCACGGCCACCATAGGCACAGCTAGCGGCGCGAGTCGTGTGGGTATGAGCGGCGTGGGCAGCATGGATAGGGGCCTGAAGCGCACCATGTACACTGTGGCCTGCATTGATGACAGTCCAACAGTCCTCAATGCTATTCAAAAGTTTTTAGAAGATCAGAGCTTGTCGGTGGTTGCTATTAACGATCCTGTAAAAGCGCTGATGCAAATTGTGCGCAGTAAGCCCGATTTGATTTTGCTAGATATCACCATGCCTAACTTGGATGGCTACGAGCTGTGCGCTTTACTGCGTCGTCATCCTCGGTATAAGCGTACGCCTATTGTGATGGTGACAGGCAACACAGGATTGATCGACCGCGCTCGGGCGAAATTGGTGAGAGCTTCTGGGTATTTGACAAAGCCATTTACGCAGTCTGACCTGTTAAAGATGGTTTTCAAGCACTTGCCAACCAAGGCTCAGCAGTAGGATGCGGATAAGTAAGGTGGGGCGAACTTTAGATTACTCAGCTGTTCGATAGATGGCGGCGCAGGTAAGCTAGGTAGCTTAGAACCAGATGCAGGTTCGGCTAAGCGATTTCAAAAGACCCCTATCCTGCGATAATCTTAAGGATATCTACTGAATTTGGTCGATGCCTACATAAACTCTTTGCAAGCAAGGGGTTCTGTGATTTTACTGAAAGAGTCGCTATGCTGGATGAGCATCTCAATTTCTCACATGATTTTTCTCAAGTAGCCTTACGGGTTTTTCTATGAATGCAACCGAGATCGCTACGGTGCTTGTTGTTGAAGATGCACCTTCAGAAATGAAACTGATGCGGCACTACCTACAGTCAGAGGGATTTAGTGTTATCGGTGCGATGACTGGAAAAGAAGGGTTAGACAAAGCGATCGCCCAAAAGCCCGATGTGATTGTCACTGACGTTGTGATGCCAGGTGGTATCAGCGGCTTTGAGCTATGCCGCAAGCTAAAGCATAATCCTAAAACGAAGGAAGTTCCTGTTGTAATCTGTTCTTCAAAGGGACAAACCATTGACCGAATGTGGGGTATGCGACAGGGAGCTAAGGCCTATCTCACTAAGCCTTACACACGCGATCAGCTGATTGACGCTATCAGAGATGTTCTGACGTAGCTGTCTTGATATAAATCTATTAAGAATTTGTGGCGAATCTAAGGCAAGTCTAATTTGTAGCGAATCTGGCAAATCTGCCTCTAATCTTGTGAATATTCTAATCTTCTGAATTTTTCTAATCTTCTGAATTTATTTATAGAGAGGAGGCTTAATCGAACAAAGTTGATATGGCGCTAGCTGTCTTGGGAAGGCTTGAGACAGTTTATTGCCCCCCAAAGACCGTAACCGAAAGCTGTTTGGATGGAGCTGTTTGGATGGAGCTATTTGAACATAGAGCTACTTGAACGCCGCTATTCAATCGCAGCTATTCAAAATAGAGAGCGGTCGCTACAAAAGCTTGAATGCTAATTTCGAGGCTGATGTCAGTTCTAGGAGCCAATGCCTCGAATTTGGGAGCCAATGCCTCGAAGTCGGTGCTACTCTTTGACGAAAGCTTGTGAGTCGGTCATTTTTGCTCTACATTGCCTTACGTCAAGCTTTCTTACTTTATCGCTCTGCTGCTTTTGCCTATGTCGTCTTTTGATGAACCCACGCTGACTATTCCCAGCCGACAGCTGATAGGTGAGGCCTATCTAAAGTTTCAGCTGGCTCCTCGTGTTCCAGCGGTGTTTGCGGCGAAATCGGTAGAAGAGGCGACGGTTCTTCCCACTGCACAGGTGACCGCTATTCCGAACATGCCACCCTGCATGCTGGGACTGGTTAATCGGCGAAACCGGGTAATTTGGGTCGCGAACCTGGTTCGACTGTTGGGTATGCCTATGCCCGATCGGCCCAGCCAACAATACAGCACGGTAATTGTAAAAGCGGGTTCTTCGCTGGGTCTGATCGTGGATGAGATTGACGGTATCATTCATCTGCCACCCGATGCCTTGCAGCCCCCGCCTCCGCAGGTAAACCCTGCGCTGGTGCCTTACTTGAAGGGATGCGCCGTGCAGGGCGAAAAAATTTTACTCGTGCTAGACGCCGAAGCCGTTTTGCAATCTTCTGTTTTTCAAGGCGCGTGATCGTTGAACTTTCCTGAACTGACCTTTTCTAAATTGATAAGTCTCTTCGAATCTAAGTATGCCCGCGCTAAGAAACTCTCCAACCATCTACCACCGACCGCTCTCATCGCTAAGTCGTTTGCTACCGTCCTCGAAGTGAATCCGATATGACAACTGATTTTCGTCCCCCACAATCTTCTGATCATTCTGTAGAGCCTAATTCGGAGCTCAACTCGAAGCCTAGTGACGGTGCCACGAATGGGAGGTCGGAGCAAATCGCTCGGCCGGATAATCAGCCTACCGCTGGCTCAAACGGCCAAAGTAGTGGTCATAACGGTAATGGGCACGAAAGTAATGACCAAAGTAATGGTCAAAGTAATGGTCAAAGTAATGGTCAAGCCAATGGCCAGAATCATGGCCAAAGCAATCATCAGAGTGCGGACGAAATAGAGTCTGGCCAGCCGACTGAAGACAGCCCCGCTGAAGAGCGGGTGTACAGGGGCATTCGCTACAGTGGCGGCGAACGCTATGCGCCTGAAAAAATTCGGGTCAACAGAGGCAGTAGTGCAGGACCCGTGCAGTGGTTTTATGACCGCAGAGTTGCTGACAAGCAGCTAACAGGTTTACTTGCCTCCAAGGTACTCTCTGTGGTGGGCGTCATGGTCATGAGCTTTATCCTGCTTTCTCGTTTGGGTCACAACCAGCTGAGAAATCAGGCAGTCTCCGACCTAGAAGCGACAGCTAAGAACCTTGCTCAAGATTCACCTTCTGCGGTATTAAATGGCGACGCGGTGACAGAAGCCGCTGAAGTTTACGCCGAGGGCCTACTGGTCGATGACGATTTAGAGCAAGATGCTCGCTTAGCGCTTCAAACTCGGCTAGAGCTAGACCAGCTAGACTACGTGGCACTGATTAGCCCTGATTTTCGCGTGATTGCGAATACGACCTCAGACCGCAGCGGCGCATTATTTAACCCCAACAATTTAGTGGCTAGCGCGCTGCGCCAAAGTGAACCCGAATCTGGAATTAGCCTGCAAACCCTGAGTGAGCTACAGCAGCTAGGGATTTCTGTTCCTGGGAGTGTTAATGAAGCAGCGCTAGTGCAGTACTCGGTCACACCTATCTTTTCGGGCGGTACACCGACAGATAAGTCTGGTGTCCGCAATTCGGTGATTGGCGCGCTAGTAACAGGTGACATCATCGATAATGACTCATTAGCCATTAACAGAGCGCTTACAGCTTTTTCTGAGGGCTACAGCGAGATTTATTTACAAGATCCGGGCGGCGCGTTTGAGCTGGTAACGCTGGCTCAGTCAGGAGAAATGGTTCCTCGGCAAAACTCCAAGGGCGTCAATTACGAATTCTTAGAGAAAACAGTGCGCGCAGCGGGTACTGAGCAGTCGCCAGAGATTATCAGTGAAAGCTTTCAAGGATCGGACGGAGAAAACTATACCGTCGCGGCAACCGCTCTGGTAGACGGTAGCGGTAAGCCGATTGGTGTATTGCAGCGAGGCATTCCAGAAAGCATTCTCAAACAGCAGCGGCGGAATATCATCCTATGGCTGACAGGCGTGGCTTTGTTGGCGCTGATTGCCGATGTGATTATTTCTATCTTGCTAGGCCGCTCAGTTGTGAAGCCGTTGAAAAACTTGCAGGAAGCGACAGAAGATTTTGCGTCGGGCGATCGCACAGCGCGCGCAGACATTTTTGCACGCGATGAAGTAGGCCGGGTAGCGAGTGCTTTCAACGAGCTCGCCGCAGCGGTTTCTAGCTCAGAGTCTTCCCTGCGGTTTCAGAGCGAAACCCAAACGGAATCGGCTCGCCGTGCCCGTACGCTCTCTACGCTGACGAGTGATATTCGCAAGACCCTGGAAGTAGAGGCAATTTTTTCGACCAGCGTGGAGCGAGCCAGAGAAGTTTTAGAAGTTGATCGAGTACTGATCTACCGCTTTAATTCAACCTTTACTGGCGGTGTGGTTTCAGCAGAATCGGTCGGTAAAGGCTGGAGCCGAGCAAAGGGACAAGTTTTAGAAGACCCTATGCTGCCTGATTCGATTGAGCGCTTCGTGGACGGACAGGTTTCAACGGTTGAAGATATTGAAACTGAGAATTTGACCGAATGTCACTGCCGCTTGCTGCGGGAGCTAGACGTACAGGCCAACATGGTAGCCCCGATTGTGGTTGGCGACGATCTCGTTGGCTTGTTGTGCGCCCATCAGTGTAGTGGACCGCGCCAGTGGCAGCCAGAAGAAACCAATATGATTCAGCAGATTGCGACGCAGATAGGGTTTGCGCTGTCTCAAGCGCGGCTGCTAGAAACTCAAAAAGAAGCCGTGATGCGCGAGCAGCAGCTGGCCGAGCTGGTAACGAGTATTCGAGAGATTAGTGTCAGCGGCGCCCCTCGTTTGGAATCGCGTGAGAAGATCTTTCGTCTGGTAACCCGTCAGACCAAGCTGGCAATTGAATCGAGCCGCGTGGTTATTTATCTCTTTGATGAAAACTGGAAAGGAACTGTCGTAGCTGAGTCGGTAGAACCGCAGTGGCCGCCTGCACTCGGCGCGGAAATTGCCGATCCTTGCTTTGCTGAACGATATGTCGATCAGTACCGCGCAGGCCGCGTCAAAGCAACCTCTGATATTTACAATGCGGGGCTGACGCCTTGCCATTTGGGTCAGCTAGAGCCGTATCAGGTAAAGGCCAATTTAGTAGCGCCGATTGTGGTTGAAGATAAGCTGCTGGGACTTTTGATTGCCCATGAGTGCAGCGGCCCGCGCGACTGGTCGGATATTACGATTAACTTCATTCAGCGCGCTGCAACTCAGCTAGGGTTTGCGCTAGAGCAAGCCGAAGCCACCTCGCAAAAAGAAGCGGCCATCGTACAGGCTAGGACAATAGCAGAAGAGCTGACCCAGCGGCAAGAAGCCTTACAGCTTCAGCTGATTGAGCTGCTCTCTGATGTGGAAGCCGCTGCCGATGGTGATTTGACCGTTCGCGCCGACGTCACAGCCGGTGAAATTGGTACAGTGGCTGACTTTTTTAACTCCATTGTGGAGAATTTGCGTGAGGTTGTAACGCAGGTGAAAATATCGGCGACTCAGGTCAATGATTCTTTGGGACAGAACGAAGGTGCGATTCGCGTGCTGGCAACAGAGGCCGAGCAGCAAGCAGAGCAGACGACGCGTACGCTTGATTCGGTTGGCGAGATGACGGCGTCCATTCAGCAGGTCGCTCAGCAGGCTGAAGAAGCGGCAGCGGTGGCCAAGGCGGCTTCAGAAACAGCAACGCTAGGCGGAGAAGCAATGGAGCTGACGGTGAGCAATATTATGAGCTTGCGTCAGACGGTCGGCCAAACGGCGAAAAAAGTGAAGCGGCTAGGCGAATCGTCTCAGCAAATTACTAAGGCGGTGTCGCTGATCAATCAAATTTCGCAGCAGACGAACCTGCTGGCAATCAATGCTGGAATTGAGGCGGCGCGTGCCGGAGAGGACGGCCAAGGCTTTTCGGTCGTCGCTGAGGAAGTAAGCGAGCTGGCAAATCGCTCGGCGAGCGCAACCGAAGAAATTGAGCGCATTGTAGAGACCATTCAACGAGAAACCGGCGATGTTGTCGAAGCAATTGAGCAAAGTACGGCTCAGGTCGTTGAGGGTACGCGCCGGGTGGAAGATGCTAAAGCGCGCTTGCCCCTAATTTTGAGCGGGTCTCAAAAGGTGGATGAGCTGGCCCGGCAGATTTCACAGGCGACCAGCTCTCAAGTTGCGACCTCCACATCGGTCTCAGCGCTGATGGAAGAGATTGCGCAGCTGGCTCAGCGGACGTCTGAGTCGTCTCGTCAGGTCTCGGAGGCACTCGATCAGACCTTAAGCGTCTCTCAGAATTTGCAGTCTCAGGTGGCGACATTTGTTGTAGACGACGCCGACAAGTAGGGGCTTTAGATAGAGGGAAGCTATGGAAGATAAAGAGCGGGAGATTCGTCTTCAATTTCTCGATGAAGCAGGTGAATATCTAGATACGCTAGAAGGCGCCCTGCTAGGGGTAGCCCAGCGTGGTGTGGATGCTCACGAGATGAACGCGGCCCTGCGAGCGGCGCACTCTATTAAAGGGGGGGCGGCGCTGATGGGCTATGCGCTCACCAGCGATCTGGCTCACCGATTAGAAGATTCGCTCAAGGTGGTGAAAATCAACCGGGGTGAAGGGGTCACCAGCGATGTGGAAGGGCAGATTTTGAGTGGGATTGATGCGATTCGTCAGATTGTAGAGCGCGATCGCACCCAAACCCCGCTGGATGACCACTGGGTCTCTAGCTTTGTGGTTCCTATTTTTGACAACCTATATGACACGCTAGGTGAACCGTCTGCCGAAGACGCCGCTTCTATGATGGATGCGGATGAAGGCCAAGACGTGATGCCGCTGATTTTTCAGACTGAGGTAGAAGGTTCGCTAGAAAAGCTAGAAGCGCTTTTAGAAGATCGGCCCATCAGCCTGCAAGACGAAGTGGTGGTAATGGCCCAAGAACTCAGTGGCCTAGGTGAAATGCTCGAACTGCCACCGTTTATTCAGCTGTGTCAATCGGTCGAGAGCTACGCGGCCAAAGCAAGCAGCGCCGATCAGCTACAGGAAGTGGGGCAGAGCGCGCTGCAAGCCTGGCGGCGGGCTCAGGCTTTGGTGATCACGGGTAATGCTGATTCTATGCCGACCGATCTCACGGGTCTGAGCTTTGGCCTGATTGATATTGAATTTGGCGGTGAAGCATTCGACCTTTCGAGCGATGAAGGGCAGCTAGAGAGGCCAGCAGCAGAAACTGTCTTTAACCTTGCCGACGATTTGGGGAGTGAAGATGACGCGCTGGTTAACGATGTCTTTGCTGGACTAGGTGAAGCGGACGATGCGCTGGTCGATGACGTGTTTGCCGGGTTAGGCGAAGCGGATGACGCGCTGGTTAACGATGTCTTTGCCGATAGGCAGTCTACGCTCGTAAATGACCCAGCACCTGATTCAGTGACTGAATCTACCTCTGAAACCGTGATTGACGAAGCCGATGCGTTTGCCGGCGTCTTTGAAGAAGATCTGCAAAGCACCGCAGCGAGTAGCACGGGCCGTGAACAGGGGCCGTCATTGGGCACTGAGTTTCGGTTTTCAGAAGCCCCGAAAGCGCAGAGCGAAGCGGCTGATTTGGGCGATAACACGGTCCGTGTCTCTGTGCGTAAGCTCAATGAGCTGAATGACTATTTTGGTGAGCTGACAATTGAGCGCAATCGGCTAGAAGCTGAAGTGAAGCGGATGCGGAGCTTGGTGAAAGATATGAGCCGGAAGCTGCGATCGCTCGACGAAATTAATGACGATGTCAAAGACCTGTACGAACAGCCCAGCAGCAGTCAATTTTTACTGGCCGGATCGGCTACCCACGCCCTACCGGGCAGTGCCGCTGCCGGTGAGTTCTCAGCCAGCAGATTTTCAACTAGCCGTCCTACAAATGCTCAGGTAGCTGCTGAAAACAATACAGCAAACGCCGCTGACTTGAATGCGAGCGATCGCAACGAGACCTTTCACAATTCAGGGTTTCGCAATGGTTTTGACAGTCTAGAATTTGACCGCTACAACGACGCTCACCTGCCCTTTCGACAAATCGTAGAATCGGTCGTAAAGCTTCAAGAGGTCGCCGACGACATTGAGCTGAGCGTCGATAAAACTGAGCAAACCACCAGGGTCATTCACCGCACCGCGCGGCACCTGCAGCGCAATCTCAACCAGCTGCGGATGCGTCCGCTCTCAGACATTACGAACCGTTTTCCTCGGGCGCTGCGTGAGCTGGAAATAGAGCACGGTAAGTCAGTAGAGCTCTCTCTAGAAGGTGAGACCACACTGATTGATCGCAATATTTTAGAAGCGCTAAACGATCCGCTTATGCACATTGTGCGCAACGCCTTTGACCATGGCATTGAGATGCCGCAAACGCGTGAAAATCAAGGCAAATCGGCGAAAGGGACGATTGCGATTAAAGCCTTCAACCGCAGCAATCGAACCGTAATCACGGTAAGCGATGACGGCGACGGCATTGCGCTAGACAAAATACGTAAAAGGGCTCAGTCTATGGGCCTTGATGCAGATTTGCTCAGCAGCGCCAGTGAAGCTGAGCTGCTCTCTTTGATCTTTGAGCCCGGCTTTAGCACTTCTGATCAGGTAACTGCGCTCTCCGGTCGTGGTGTAGGCATGGATGTGGTGCGCACTAACCTCACACAGATTCGAGGCGATATCAGTGTCGATACCAAAGCGGGCGAAGGGACTACCTTTACAATTTCAGTGCCCTACACGCTCTCGGTCACTCGCGTGATGCTAGCGGAGGGCAATCGGATGCCCGTTGCTTTGCCGACAGACCTGATTGAAGAGGTCACAATTGTCGATTCGGCAGATATGTACGAAACGGACGGCAAGCCGATGTTCCACTTTAAAGGCGACGCGGTACGCCTGATTAAGCTCTCGAACTGGCTGGCGTTCAACTGTCCTCGGCAGATTGACAGCCTAGAAGAAGTGCCAAATATGGACCGCCCCAGCGTGCTGATTTTCCGGATGGGCGAGCAGCGGATGGGGCTGCAAGTAGAAAGGTCCTGGGGTGAGCAAGAAGTGGCCGTACGCCGGGTAGAAGGCCCGATTGCGCTACCGACTGGTTTTAGTAACTGCACTATTTTGGGTGATGGCCGCGTGGTGCCATTGGTGAGCTTGCCAGATTTGGCCCGATGGGTGCTTAGCTGTGAAGGCTCGGATATTAATTCGGCTGAGGCGCTGTACTCAAATCCGGTGGTGAATGGCGCGATTGATCCGGTGAGTTTGCAGACCATTCCTACTCAAGAAGTGCGATCGCGCGCCCGCTTCTTAGTCATTGATGATTCGGTAAACGTCCGACGGCTGCTGGCTCTAACGCTAGAAAATAAGGCGGGCTACGAGGTGATTGAAGCGCGTGACGGACAAGACGCGTTAGAGAAGCTGGAGACAGGGATAGGCGTAGATAGCATTGTGTGTGATGTAGAAATGCCCCGAATGGATGGCTATAGTTTCTTATCTAAGCTACGGGCCATGCCGAAATTTGCAGAAATTCCGGTGACGATGTTAACCTCGCGCAGTGGCGACAAACACCGAAATTTAGCAATGAATCTAGGTGCAACGGCCTATTTCTCGAAACCTTATCAGGAGCGGATACTGCTGAAGAGTCTAGCCGATAGTTTGGCACAGTATCAATCTGACCAAGAACAGGAGTCGGAATAGACACTGGCGTAGAAACATATCGTAGCGTAGAGAGAATCGTAGAGAGGCAAGCCCAGCCTGTGAGCAAAAAGACCTGTGAGCAAAAAGACCTGTGAGCCCAGAAGACTTTAAACCTCTCATCAGCCAAGCACATAGCCTTATCCGCAGCTACGTTCGTAAAACACCAACCATTACATTGGCTTCCGGTACTTTTGGTGTAGAGTCACCACTTACTCTAAAGCTAGAGCTCATGCAGCACGCGGGTTCGTTTAAATCGCGAGGTGCTTTCAACAGAATTTTGAACAGTCCTATCCCTACGACTGGCGTGATTGCAGCTTCAGGGGGGAACCATGGCGCAGCGGTTGCCTACGCCGCACAACAGCTAAAACACAAAGCGGAGATATTTGTCCCCACTATTTCTTCTTCTACGAAAGTAGACCGAATTAAAAGCTACGGTGCAACTGTTGTTGTCGGTGGCGCTGATTACTTTGAGGCTTTAGCAAACAGCGATATTCGAGTTAAAGAAACAGGTAGCCTGGTTATTCATGCTTTTAACCAGTGGGAGGTAATCGCTGGCCAAGGAACTGTAGGATTAGAGTTTGAACAGCAGGCACCTGAGCTAGATACGATATTGGTCTCAGTCGGTGGCGGTGGCCTAATTGCAGGCATTTCAGCCTGGTATCAGGGCCGTTGCAAAGTGGTGAGCGTGGAGCCAGAGCAGGCACCGACACTGCACGATTCATTGGCTGCTGGCGAGCGAAGAACAGTAAAGGTCGGTGGCGTGGCTGCAGATGCGCTGGGCGCTCGCGAGGTAGGAGAAATGATGTTTCCCATTGCGCAGCAGTATGTCAGTGAATGTGTTTTGGTGAGTGAGGATGCAATCGTGCAGGCACAAAAGCTGCTGTGGCATGAGCTGCGAGTTGTTGCAGAACCAGCGGCAGTGGTACCGATTGCCGCTCTGATTTCAGGCCGCTACGTACCCCAGAAAGGAGAGAACGTTGGCGTGCTAATTTGTGGCGGAAATGTGGATTTGGCGAAGATAGCCTGATTTGCAGAAATCGTTATAAGAAGCATGCGCAACAAACTGGGGGCTCTTCGAGCTATTGCATTTGTCAGGTTAGTTAGGACACTATCATCGGCTGAAACCGTTATAGAACAACCGCTAACCTGAATAGCAGTCGACGGATGCATCCGTCGACTGCTATATGGGGAAGGTTATTGAAAGACTTGTTGTATGTTTGTTGATGTAAAAACGCAGCGAGCACAGTAAACAGAGAGTAAAGTAACCTTTTTTCAGATAGCGTCATAATAGGCGTAAGTAAATTTCAGGTGACGCGGATGACAGTCAGCAAGTCATACACCAAACCCAATCGGTCAAAGCCTTCGCCAACGCCTGCTGAGGCAGCGTCAAATCTAGCGGACTATCGGCTGCCAGAACAGCAAGACCCGCCGCTATCTCCTCGTGAGACGCTGCCCACTATGTACGATCTGCCCTGCGAATACCCTGAGGAGCCTGGTTTACCGGACGAGTTTCATATATTGCAGCCTGATCTCTTGAGCGTAACGCTGCATCTGCCAGACTATGCAGGGAACCACTTTGTAGGCACTGACTTAAACGTGTATTACGACGTGCGTCATCCTCTCTGGCACAAGCGACCTGACTGGTTTCTTTCTGTAGGTGTGCCTCGGCTATACGATGGTCACGATCTGCGGCGCAGCTACGTGGTTTGGCAAGGAGGCGTGAGCCCGCTAGTAGCTGTAGAGCTCATCTCTCCAGGTACTGAAAAAGAAGATCTCGGAGAGACCAAATCTTAGGCGGGTGCTCCGCTTACTAAATGGGAGGTCTACGAAAAACTACTACGCATTCACTACTACATTGAGTCCGATCGCTACACTGATAAATTAAGGGCATTCCATCTAGAAGGGGAACAATACAAGCCTCTTTCCATCGTAGACAACAAGATTTGGATTCCAGGTATAAAGCTTGGTTTGGGCTGTTGGGTCGGGTCTTATCGGGGGCTGAATCGGCGTTGGCTCAGATGGTTCGATGAGAATGACCAGTGGCTGCAGACACCTAAAGAACAAGCTGAAGCTAAAGCGCAACAGGCCGAAGCCGAAGCTCAGCGCGCTGAAAGTGCCGAAGCAGCCCTCGCTCTATTGCAAGAGAAGCTAAGGGCGCAGGGGATTAATCCAGATGAACTCTAGATGAGAGTGCTTTAACAGGCTTGTGCTGTTGCGTGATTTAGACGATAAAAGAGACTATTCTTTTGGGGGGTCGCCAGTCACGGCTGATTCTAAATATTTGGTGGCAGGCGGCACGTATTCATTGTCTATTTTTACCCGGAAGTCGTAGTGTGCTCCGGTGCCAAGCCCCGTGTTGCCCGAATAAGCGATTATGTCTCCCGCAGTGGCGTTTCCTTCTTTGCAGCCGTTTTCGGACATGTGCAAGGACTGAAACGTATAGCCAGGATAGGACTCGGCCGTTTGATCAACGACCTGACCGCCGCCGTCTATATCCCACCAGCATTCAACGTCTACGCGATCGCCCGCTTTGCCTACCGCGTAGATCGGCGTGCCAATGTCCATAGCTAAATCAACACCGTTGTGAGGGACATTAGGTGCGCCTGTAACAGGATGAAAGGGTCGAATGCCGTACTCATCGCTAACCGTATAGCCCGCGACAATATCTCCGGTCACTGGTGTAATAATGTCTTCTATTTTCTCTGGGCTGGAAAATATCTGAGCAGTAATCGTGATGAATCGATCGGCAATATAGAGCAAAGAGCCGACGATAATCGTTGCGCACAGGCCCGTAATGACTAGCTTGGGTAAAGAGCGAGCTTCTTCTTCTATGTGGCTGTCTATCTCAGGATGAGCGCTCGATGCTGCGTGATAGTGAACGTGTTGCGGAATGACGTTGGGTAGGGTCGGATCGGTAGCTGGGCTAAAAGATTGGGTAGAAGCGGTGCCAAGGGGATCTAGTCTAATGGCGTCGGGGGTGATGATGGCAAGCTCACCGCTGCCGAGCTTTTCGATCATGTCTGAAATACTGGTGCACCCGGCGGCGATCGCCGCTGCTTTTGCGCCGTGCCACCCTGGCGCGGTGACGGTCACCCGGCAGGGCTGCTTGATGCTGGTAGCTTCACCTGCACTTGTCTTGGCGTCTAGCTGAGCTCTTGCTGACTGGGCCTTCGCTGACTGGGCCTTCGCTGACTGGGCCTTTGCTGACTGGGACTTTGCTGAGGACGCTTTATGTTCAGAGTCTGCGTGCTTAGAGGCTGTATGCTTAGAGGCTGTGTTTTTCGTCTGATCAGAAGCCACTGGGTACTGATTTCTCTCTAATTTGAACAGTTACTTGAATAGATAAGCGTAAAGACGGAAACATAATAGCTCATCGATTCATTCAATAACCGGAGCGTAATGAAAAAGGCCAGACAGAATAATTGGACCAGTGCCCATGTCCAAGCCAGCGCTTTGATCGCGGCACAGCAGGAAGAAGACCGCCGCCATTGGGACTATCACTACGATGAAATTGGCACCGCTCCTGGCACGTTAGTAATCGATGAGGATGCTTCACCCACGGAGCTGACGCTGATCGACTACAGCGATCGCACTGCCATCTGCACACCGATCGACACCCCAGAAGCCGCCTTGAGCTATCTCGATTCAGAATCGGTTTCCTGGATAGATTTGCAGGGCTTAGGGAATGAAGACGTGCTCAACCGGCTAGGTGAAGTGTTTCGTTTGCATCCGCTGGTGCTAGAAGATGTGGTGAACGTGCCGCAGCGGCCCAAGGTTGAGCATTATGAAGACCAGCTAGTGATGATTACGCGGATGGTGATGGTCGATTCTCACGCGGGCGATGAGGCGATCCGCTTTAAAAGCGAACAGCTGAGTCTGGTGTTGGGCAAGAATTACCTGCTGACTGTACAAGAAGAATTAGACCAAGACTGCCTGGACGCGGTGCGTAACCGGATTCGAATTGGTCAGGGTGCTATCCGGCATCAGGGGGCTGACTATTTGGCCTATGCGCTGTGGGATGCGGTAATTGATGCCTACTTCCCCGTACTCGAAGACTATGGCGAATATATAGAGTCATTGGAAGATGAGGTGATTTTCAATCCGACGCGGCAAACGGTACAGAAGCTTTACCGGGTGCGGCGAGAGCTGATGAGTCTGCGGCGTTCGATTTGGCCGCAGCGCAATGCGCTTAGTCAGCTGGTGCGCGATGGCTCTACGCTGATTCGTCCGGAGGTAAGAGTGTATTTGCAAGACTGCTACGACCACGTGGTGCAGGTGCTCGATATTGTGGAGACTTACCGGGAGCTGACGGCAAATCTGATGGATGTGTACCTATCTTCTGTCAGCAATCGGATGAACGAGGTAATGAAAACACTGACGGTGATTTCGTCGATTTTTATTCCGCTGACATTCATTGTGGGTGTGTACGGCATGAACTTCAACCCAGATGTCTCCCCCTGGAATATGCCAGAGTTGAACGCCTACTGGGGCTATCCGTTTTGCTGGGGGGTGATGGTCGCGATCGCACTTAGCCTATCTTTCTATTTCTGGCGCAAAGGTTGGTTTGACAATACGGTAGACGCAAAGCTGCCCAGGCCGTAGGTAGATGTTTTATGGAATGTTCGGTTGGAATATTCGGCAGTACGTTTAGACAGCTGCCCGAGCGATGGCCTGCTAAGATACCCCTGACAAAACTCCCGAAAAAGCGCGAGGAAGGTTCTGATATGGATCTCAAGGCTCTGATTACAGATATTCCAGACTTTCCGCAGCCAGGCATTATCTTTCGCGATATTACGTCGCTGCTGCAAAATCCTGCGGGCCTAGCCTACTCGGTTTCTGAGATGAGCACCTATGCCAAGGCGTTGTCACCTGCTTGCATTGCGGGGATTGAATCACGAGGGTTTATTTTTGGTATGCCGATTGCTCAACAGCTGAATCAAGGATTCGTGCCGATTCGGAAGGCGGGTAAGCTGCCTCGGGCGGTGCACAGCGTAGCTTATTCCCTCGAATACGGTGAAGATAAGCTAGAGGTCCATCAAGATGCCTTTGCCTCTGGTGCTGAGGTTGTGATTGTAGATGATTTGCTGGCGACCGGTGGAACCGCTCAGGCGGCGGCAGATTTGGTAACAAAAGCAGGAGCAACCGTGGCTGGATTTGTTTTTGTAATTGAGCTTGAAGGGCTTGAGGGGCGCAATAAGTTACCGAGCGGCGTGCCGATAAAAAGCTTGCTTACCTACTAGGCTTTGGTGATCTAGGCTTTGATTAACTAGGCTTTGATTGCCTGTTGGGGTGACCGCTTCTTTAAATAGCCAGGAAAGACTGAAAATTGCTTCTGAAAATCGCCTTACAAGAGCCAAACGTATTAAGATACTGACCTTACGCATTCCCGAGCGCTATGACTTCCTCCACTAATCAACTTTCTTTGCCGACTAAGGTTGGATTAGCAGTGCGAGATTTCTTTTTGAGCGAAACGACTCGCTACATTGTGAAGCGATTATTTCAGGGATTGCTAACGCTGCTATTGGCAAGCATCTTTAGCTTTTTGATTGTGCAGCTCGCACCGGGCGATTTTCTGACGCCATTTCGTCAAAATCCGCAGATAACGCCGGAGACGATTTCGGATTTAGAGACGCGCTTCGGGCTAGATCAACCGGTGTGGACTCAGTATTTTCTTTGGCTGCGGCAGGTGGTCACCCAAGGTGATAAAGCTCGAAGTATTGCATATAACCGCCCGGCTATGGAGATATTCTGGGAGCGGGTGCACAATACAATCCTGCTGTCGATAGCCTCTATTGCTGTCACCTGGGCGATCGCAATTCCGCTAGGTATCATCAGCGCGGTCAATCAAAACAATTTTGTCGATCGCTTTTTGCGGGTGATGAGCTACATCGGCCAAGGGTTTCCAACGATTATTACCGGACTGTTACTGCTGTTCTTTGCGCAGGCCACAGCGCCTTTGTTCCCAGTGGGCGGACGTACGAGCCTTTATCACGAAGATCTCAACTTGATTGGTAAGTTTTTGGATGTGGCCTGGCATTTAATTTTGCCGACATTGGCGTTGAGTATTACCAGCTTTGCGGGGCTGCAGCGGCTGATGCGCGGTCAGCTGTTAGATGTGTTGCGCCAAGATTATATTCAGACGGCAAGGGCAAAGGGATTGCCGGAGAATAGAGTGATTTATGTGCATGCGTTGCGCAACGCAGTTAACCCGTTAATTACAATTTTGGGATTTGAGTTTTCGTCTCTAATCAGCGGCTCTTTTATTATTGAGACTTACTTTAGCTGGCCAGGGCTTGGCACGCTAACGCTAGAGGCCGTGCAGGCGCAGGACTTGTTTTTGATCATGGCGAGTTTGGTGCTGGGGGCGGTGATGCTGATTGTCGGCAACTTGTTGGCAGACTTGCTGCTGTCGTTTGTAGACCCTCGGATCAAGCTTTCGCGATTGAATTGATTGAGTACGTTCTTAAGGTAAGCAATGGGCAGGCGATCTATGAATCAAGCGCGTTCTTTTGCCAGCCTGCTGATTGGGTTTGTTGTGTTTGGGGTGGTGCTATGGATTGCCCGCACTGTGCACGAGGAACTAGGTGATGAGGGGTTTGCGCAGACGGTGCTGATTGGGACGGCGGGCTGGGCGACCGGTTGGCTGGTAGGATTTTTGATTTCGCCGAGTACGAGTCAGGAGATTAAGAAGTTCTCTCAGGCGATGTCGACGATTACGGCCTTTATCACAGGATTTGCGCTGGCGAAGCTGGAGCCATCGCTAACGCCCTTGTTTGCAGATGGCCGGTTGATCAATGAGCCGATATATGGAATTCGGCTGATGATTTTTATGATTTGTTTTGCAATCGCCGCTATTAATATGTACGTTTACCGCGAAGGTCGAAGATATTAGTCAATCACTCGGGCTACCAAATTTTCAAATATGATGAGAGCCTATTTGCATTTGAGTGAAAGCATATGCTAGTTTCTGATTTGACTGTCGAAGAGCTAAAACTTCTTATTCGAGAGACTGTTTCTGAGATGTTTGATTCGATGCTTTCTGAAATAGAAAGTATCGATCCCGATGCTGGCAAAACACTCAAAGCAGAATTTGTAACTGAGCTGCTTGAATCTTTTAAAAGAACTCAAATGGGTGAACGAGGTACGCCCTTGGCAGACGCAGCTAAAGAGCTAGGCGTAGATCTAGGATGAGCTACAAGGTCGAGATCTCAGATACTGCAATGAAAGACTTGAAGAAACTGAACAGTCAAGTTAGAACACGCATTTTGAAGAAGATAGCGTGGTTAGGAGAGCATTTTGAGTCTTTAGTTCCTCAACCACTAACAGGTGACTTGAGTGGCCTGTTTAAACTCAGAGTTGGTGACTACAGGGTTGTATATTCTTTTATGGCTGAAATATCTATTATCTCGATACAAAGAGTTGGGCACCGTCGAGATGTGTACGATTAGAAGTCGGTTTGTGTCTGAGCTACCGATAAATGACTGAGGAAATGACGACTGAGATTCTGATTCGTCCCTCGAAGGCTAAAGATGAGCCTACACTGTGGACGATGTTGATGTATGCGGCGCATGAGTCGTCTTTGTCTGGGGTGAAGGCGAATGCTGATTTGGTGCGATATGTCGCTGGCTGGGGACGGACGGGTGATGTGGGCGTGATTGCCGAGCAGGCAGGGATGCCGGTAGGCGCGGCTTGGGTGCGGCTATGGTCGGAAGGCGATCACGGCTATGGCTATGTGGCTGATGAGGTGCCGGAGCTGGCGATCGCAGTTATTCCAGAAAACCGCGGACAAGGCATTGGGACGGCGCTGTTGAAGCAGCTGCTGCAAATGGCGCAAGGCAGGTTCCCTGCAATATCATTAAGCACTCAGTCAGATAACCCGGCTCTGCGGCTATACGAACGACTGGGATTTATCGCAGTAGCAGGATCTGAAATCGTCAATCGCAGAGGACAATACTCTCTCAATATGCTGAGAAGGTTTGAGTAAAAAAGAGTGACTGTGCTGTTTTCTAAGTGAGGTCGGCTTGTGCCCATTCCAGATTTTGTCGACTTCGTTTTGGGCAGTATTGCAGCACTATTTCCGGTTATTGACCCGATTGGGGGTGTGCCAATTTTCCTGGTACTCACGGCAGGCATTCCGGACTCTTTACGACACAGCTATGCTCAGCAAATTGCCCTCAATGTCATTTTGCTGCTGGTCGGCTTTTTGCTAGTCGGTGGGGGCATCCTCAGTTTTTTTGGTATCTCGCTAGAGGTTGTGCGGATTGCCGGGGGAATTGTTGTGTTTCATGCAGCCTGGCACACGATGAATGCTGACTCAAAAATGAGTGAGTTGGAAAATGAAGATGCAACTCATCGGGCAGTGGAGCATGAGGATATTTCGTTTATGCCGATGACGATTCCTTTGCTGGCGGGGCCAGGTGCGATCGCAGTGGCGTTGGGATTGGCGGCTGAGGCGAGCCGAGGCGCGGATGCGGTACGGACAATGTGGAATTTGCTAGCGGCGGGGGTTGCGATTGGGCTAATTGGGTTGGTGATTTATGTTTCTCTGCGGTTTTCTAGTTTGTTGCTGAAGTGGTTGGGCGCGGGGGGAATTCAGGCGTTGAGTCGGTTGTTGGGGTTGTTTGTCATGGCGATTGGGGTGCAGCTGATTTTGAGTGGGTTGGGAGATTGGATTGAGTCTTTGAGTTTGTGAGTTGGCGGCCTAGAGAGCTAGAGGCTTATGGATTTAGAGGCTCATGAATTCGACTCGGGGAACGAGTGGATCGTTAACGATGCCGATGCCTTTGTAGCTCCAGCGATCGCAGATTCCTTTAATTTTGGTTTGGTCGCAGTATTCTACGGAGAATTGGGTGGCGTGGGCTTTGGCGGGGGCGTTGAGGTAGCTGAGGGCATCGTAGTCGGCGATGAAGAGGAGGAGGAAGGGGTTGGTGGGAGCTTCGGGGTGTTCGCCTTCGACTGGGGGGCGGGCGATGAGGTATTTACCGGTGGATTTGGAGCGAAGAAGGTAGTAGGGGGCGTTGAGCATGGCGTCTTTTTTGGGATGTTCTTGTGGATTGCTTTTACGTGTTGTTCTTGCGTGTTGCTCTTACGTATTGCTTTTAGGGTAAGAGGCAAGAGGCAAGGCGGCAAGATTTAGGGATTTCCTCCCTATGACCCTCCTGTTCGTGGGGGCCTCAACGCCCCCACACCCCCTGCACAAGAGAATGCCGTGTAATTTTGAAGGTGCCGATTGGGTTGCCGGTGGGTGAAACCGTCGCGCGCGACGCTAAGCAGTAGTGACCGAGCGGAGAGTGGTTGTGCAAAAAGAAAGCCTCTCATCGCAGCGATGAGAGGCTTTCTACTAGCCTTTTCTATTCAGGTCATCGCTTGAAGGCGATTAGCTAATTAGTCGAGGTCAGGCATTGCCAATACTGGCTCTGATTCGCGGTCTAGACCTTTCTCGAAACCACCTTCAGCGGCGCGGGCGCGGCCCGCATGCCATAGGTGACCTACTAAGAAGAAGAAGGCCATTACGAAGTGGAAGGAAGCCAACCACTGACGGGGGTTAACGAAGTTAACGGAGTTAACTTCTGTGATGATGCCGCCTACAGAGTTAATAGAAGCGTTGGGCGCGTGAGTCATGTACTCAGCTGCGCGTCGTACCTGCCATGGCTGGATGTCGTTCTTGAGCTTGTCAAGATCGAGGCCGTTTGTGCCACGTAAAGGTGCGAGCCAAGGACCGTCGAAGTCCCAGAAACGCATAGTCTCACCACCGAAGATGATCTCTCCAGTTGGGGAGCGCATGAGGTACTTACCCAAACCAGTTGGACCTTGGGCAGAACCAATGTTGGCACCGAGGCGTTGGTCACGAACCAAGAAAGTCATGGCCTGAGCCTGGGAAGCTTCAGCGTTGGTTGGGCCGTAGAACTCACTGGGGTAAGCAGTGTTGTTGAACCACACGTAACAAGCACAGATGAAGGCCATCAAGGACACAGCACCAATGGAGTAGGAGAGGTATGCCTCACCGTTCCAAATGAGGGCGCGACGTGCCCAGCCAAAGGGCTTGGTCAAAATGTGGAATACGCCACCGGAGATACAGATGAGGCCAATCCAAATATGACCACCGATGATGTCTTCCATGTTGTTAACGCCGACAATCCAACCCTCGCCGCCAAACGGAGACGTGGTGAGATAGCCGAAGATAACCGCAGGATTCAAGGTGGGGTTCGTGATTACACGAACGTCACCACCGCCTGGTGCCCAGGTGTCATAAACGCCACCGAGGAAGCAGGCTTTGATTACGAGCAAGAACGCACCCAAGCCCAGCAGGATGAGGTGATAGCCGATGATGTTAGTCATCTGGTTCTTGTCTTTCCAGTCTTGGCTAAAGAAGCTGGAGTACTCTTCAAGTGTTTCAGGACCGCGGAGGGCGTGATACACGCCGCCAAGGCCAAGAACTGCAGAAGAGATAAGGTGAAGTACACCCACTACAAAGTAGGGGAATAGGTTGATAACTTCACCGCCAGGGCCGACGCCCCAGCCCAAGGTTGCGAGGTGAGGCAGCAAAATGCAGCCCTGCTCGTACATTGGTTTTTCAGGGATGTAGTGAGAGACTTCAAACAAAGTCATCGCACCGGTCCACAATACGATTAGACCTGCGTGGGCGACGTGGGCACCCAGCAGCTTACCGGACAAATCGATGAGGCGGGCGTTACCAGACCACCAGGCATAGCCGGTGGAGGGCTGGTCGCGGCCACCGCCAACGAAGCCGTTATTAGAGAGCGTTACCACGGGGGAGTACCTCTTCAGGGAATACAAATTTCTCATGCGGCTGGTCCTGTGGACTCAACCATGCACGAATACCTTCGTTCAACAAGATGTTCTTGGTGTAGAAGGTCTCAAACTCAGGGTCTTCCGCTGCGCGGATTTCCTGTGACACGAAGTCATAGGCGCGTAGGTTCAGTGCAAGACCGACGATGCCGATTGAACTCATCCATAGGCCCGTCACGGGGACGAACAGCATGAAGAAGTGCAACCAGCGCTTGTTGCTAAACGCGATACCGAAAATCTGAGACCAGAATCGGTTCGCTGTCACCATCGAATACGTCTCTTCCGACTGAGTCGGCTCAAACGCTCGAAACGTGTTCGCATTCTCGTTGTCCTGGAACAGCGTGTTCTCTACCGTCGCACCGTGAATGGCACACAGCAGCGCACCACCCAGGATGCCCGCTACGCCCATCATGTGGAACGGGTTCAGCGTCCAGTTGTGGAAGCCCTGCAAGAACAGCAAGAAGCGGAAAATCGCCGCCACACCGAAGCTTGGCGCGAAGAACCACGAGGACTGACCCAGCGGGTACATCAAGAATACGGACACAAACACCGCAATCGGACCACTGAAGGCGATTGCGTTGTAAGGACGAATGCCGACCAGTCGAGAAATCTCGAACTGACGCAGCATGAAGCCAATCAGTGCAAACGCACCGTGCAGCGCGACGAATGCCCACAGGCCGCCAATCTGGCACCAGCGAACAAACGAACCCTGGGCTTCAGGGCCCCACAGCAGCAGCAGGGAGTGACCCATGCTGTCGGCGGGGGTTGAGACTGCAACGGTGAGGAAGTTGCAGCCTTCTAGGTAAGAGCTTGCCAGCCCGTGGGTGTACCACGAGGTGACGAAGGTCGTGCCGGTCATCCATCCACCAATTGCCATGAAGGCGCAGGGGAATAGAAGCAAACCAGACCAACCTACAAAGACAAATCGGTCGCGCTTTAGCCAGTCATCGAGGACGTCAAACCGCCCCCGTGCGGCGGGCGCTTGTCCCATTGCTATGGTCATTTAAAAGAATCCTCTTAATATGGCATTAAGTCCTTTGCCCGTTTGAATGCGATGGACGGCAACAGTGCTCTTTGCAATCTCATTTCGCACTTCTACTTGGGCTAATAGACCGAAGTTATGGAATATCCAAACCAGTCCATGACTCAAGGCAGCCAGTGAAAATGTCACTATGTCACTGCCCTAAAGGATTTTGGCATGTACTTATCATAAGGACTGATTCATTTTTTTACAATCTGTCATGTAAGTTCTCAGATTTTTTTTGGCAGAAAAAAGATTACTTTCTAAGGCTGGAAATGTGCGATCGCACATTTTTGTCAACACCCTCAAAACAGAGCAAACCCTTTTGTATAGTCTGATGCATTCCTTTCGCTAGAGGCACTAAGACGACAGGGCGTAGGCCCTAATATTCCGAAATTCTTAACCTTTACTATATTTTCTCTCGGTTGGCTCCCTCTCAGAAAGCCTGCGGTGTGCAAGGCTAGCCCGACAGATTTTTGAGTAACCCGATACTATTTAGACTGACGATGGCTTAACGATGCTTAACGCTTCTATATATAGAAGCGGCGCCTGTTTCAAGGTAGGTTCTTGTATAGCCCTCACCGAAAAAATATTGTCTTCAAACTACCGTCCGAGCTATGACTGCTTCTAAAGCCCCGACTCCCTCTTCTAAAAAAAGCCGTCCTGCGGGTAAAACGGTTCTGCGCCGAGAAATTTTAGGTGCTCGTCGTCCTAGCAATTACTTTTGGGCGGCCATTACTGCAATTGGCGGCACTGGATTCTTTTTAGCCGGAATTTCTAGCTACTTGCAGACGAACCTGCTGCCCTTCTCGGACCTGCCGGCTCAGCTGGTCTTTATTCCTCAAGGCATTGCGATGGGCTTTTATGGCACAGCAGCGCTGCTACTTTGTCTGTACCTGGTGCTGATTATTAAATGGAACGTTGGCAGCGGCTACAACGAATTCGATAAAGAAAAGAGCGAAGCCCGTATTTTCCGCTATGGCTTTCCAGGTAAAAACCGTGAGATTGACCTGCACTATCCGCTAAAGGATGTACTCGCGGTCAGAGCCGAGATTCAAGAAGGCTTAAACCCTAAGCGAGCCTTGTATTTGAAGGTAAAAGGGAAAGGCGATATTCCGATGACGCGAGTGGGTCAACCGATTTCGCTAGCCGACTTGGAAAATCAGGGCGCTGAGCTCGCTCGCTTTTTGCAGGTGCCTTTGGAAGGGCTGTAAGCAGATGACTGCTAAGTAGCTGATTTCTTTGAGTTCTCAGTGTTTTTGGCTAACTTTTATCGCTAAATCAAAAATGCATTGGTTAGCGCATTGAAGAAGATCGCTGGCTGTGACAGAATGTGCGCACTCTGCTCGCATCAGGCAAATTTAGTGCTTACAAACTAAGCGCTAAGCTGCCGATGGTTTGCAGTCGTGCGGATGATTTTTCAAGAATACTTTTTAAGTCAGCACGCTTTTAGGCCAATACGCAAAATTCAGTACGAAATCAGCACATTTGGGAGCACATAATTTATATGAAACTAGGTTTTAGTACCGGGGCCAAACGGTGGTCTGTTTTGGTTGCGATCGCACTTTTTATGGGTAGCTGTAGTGAGCCCGCTGATATTCCGCCTGTGGCAGAGACAGCAGAACCGGCTCCACCAGTCGCTGTACTACCCGACGCGGCTGAGCTAACCGAGGGCCTAGTAAGACTCAACGGCAAGGCCACGGCTGAAATTACCGTGGGTAGCCGCGTCATTACCGTTGAGCTAGACGGTGACAAAGCGCCGATTACAGCGGGTAACTTTGTTGACCTGGCACAAAAAGGTGTGTACGACGGTACGATTTTTCACCGGGTGGTTGATAGCCCTGAGCCGTTTGTTGCCCAAGGCGGCGACCCGCAGAGCAAGGATCCAAATGTGCCTAACGCACAGCTAGGAACCGGTGGCTACGTTGATGAAGCGACCGGTGCACCTCGCGAAATTCCACTGGAAATTGCGACAGAAGACTCGGATGAGATTGTATATGGCACGACCTTGCCAGATGCGCAGATTCAGTCAGCTCCAGTGTTAAAGCACCAAAAAGGTGCGATCGCAATGGCTCGCTCTGGTGTGAATACAGCCTCTTCTCAGTTCTACATTACACTGGCCGATGTTCCCTTCCTCGATGGGAGCTATGCGGTATTTGGCTACGTTACAGACGGCATTGACGTGGTGGATGATATTCAGCTCGGCGATGTAATTTCATCTGTCACCATTACCTCTGGTGCAGACAATTTGGTTGTGCCCGAATCGTAGCTTTACTCATAGTGCAAACTAATGAGTGTGCAAACCAATAGAGTGTACAAACCAGTAGAGTGTGAGGAATCGCCTGTCAGTGACTGCTTCTAACCAAGATGTTGTCGTGACAGGAATTGGCCTTACTACGGCGCTAGGGACGTCGGCGCTGACAAATTGGACAAGGCTGGTGGCTGGTGAAAGTGCGATCGCACTCCGCCAGCCATTTTTAGATTTGGCCCCCGGACCGCTGGCGATGGTGGGTAAATCACCGATTAGCCTACGAGAAATGACAGCGCAGCTGGCCGCAGAGGCTTGGCAGGACGCGGGTATAGCGCCACTGGACGCGTCTGACGCAGGCAGTTGTGGCGTGGTAGTAGGCTCCAGTCGCAGCCACTTACAGACTTGGGAAGCAATGGCATTGCAGCAAAAGCAATTGCCTGGGCAGATAGAGGAGAATTGGCTCGGTGCGCTGCCCCACAGTCCAGCGTTGACTGTGGCAAAAACGGTAGGCGCACAGGGACCTCTACTGGCACCGATGGCAGCCTGCGCGACGGGCGTGTGGGCAATCGCGCAGGCTGCTGATCTGATTCGTAACGGTCAGTGTCATCGGGTTGTGGCCGGCGCTGTAGAAGCACCGATCACCCGATTGCCCCTAGCAGGCTTTCGGAAGATGGGCGCATTGGCGAGTACGGGCTGCGATCCATTTGATGAGCACCGAGAAGGGTTCGTGCTGGGAGAAGGCGGCGCTTTACTGGTGCTAGAGTCAGCGACACTGGCGGCGGCGCGTAAAGCACGGGTGTATGGCCAGATACTTAGCGGCGGCATTACAAACGATAGCCATCATGTGAGCGCTTTTGAGCCGAGCTATCAAATGGGTCACCGGGCGGTTGTGCAGTGCCTGGTGCGCAGTGGGCTAGTAGCCAGTGAGATAGACGCAGTGCATACCCACGGCACGAGTACGGCGCAGAACGATCGGATGGAGGCGAGCCTGATTGAAGCTTTGCTGGGCCGCGCTGCGGTGATGGCAAGTAAAGGGGCGTCGGGGCATACGCTGGGGGCGTCGGGTGCGGTGACGGTAGCGCTGGGACTCATGAGCTTGTACCGACAGCAGCTAGTGCCCTGTGTGGGGTTGCGATCGCCTGATTTTGACTTGAATTTTGTGCGATCGCCCCGAGCTGCTCAGCTGCGGTATCTACTGTGTTTTAGCTTTGGCTTCGGCGGGCAAAATGCTGCGATCGCGCTGAGTAACGATCCGGCATCATAATGTGGCACAGGCGCTCAGCCAAGAAAAAATAATTACTTACAAATTTTTCTACAGAATTTCTATATCTTCGATATGATTTAAATCATTGTCGCGGTTGAAATGTTTTTTTGATTTCCGAAGGGAGTTGTATCTATGAAGCGTTCCAATTTTGTAAATCGTGTAATGACACCTGAGATTGCTGCGATCGCGCTGACTGGCCTGATGGTCATGATGGCCCAGCCTGCAAAGGCGGGTGAAATTGTAGAAGACGTGGCCGTAGGGGCCGGGGTCGGCCTGGGTACCGGACTTCTCTTAGGTGACGATTTTGGTGTAGACGATGCAGCTAATGGCGCGGCAGCGGGCGCGGCTTGTCATGTAGCCAATGAAGAGCTGCAAGAAGAGGGCGAGCGAAACCTCACTGAAGATTTGATCGTAGGTGCGGTCGCAGCTGGTGGCGTCGGCCTATTGACGAATGATGACAGCTTTTTGACGAATGCGGCTCAGGGCGCAGCGGCCTGTGGTGTCATCAACGTATTAGATTAGGTTGTGTTTCAGACAGCCGACCATCAGGAATTTTACGGACGCCCTCTGTAGTGGCTTTAGGACAAGTCGTGTTGTTCAGTTAAATGCTTGTGAACGGCAAAAGGCCGGAGTCTTTGAATAGGCTCCGGCCTTTTTGTGGGTTGTGTTTTCTGCTTTGGCCTAGACAGTCTGACGGTTGGCCTGACGGTTTGGGAGGCAATACACCAGAATAGGGCAGAGGAGGCTGAGTGTGATCGCCAGAGTGAAACAAACTTCTAGGCTTTTGATAGTTTCAGGAGTCATGGTGATAGAGTCTCTAATTTTTTTGAGGATGGTGTTCGAGCGTTGATGTTAGCCCGGTAAAGGCTACAAACCCATCAGGGAGATTTCCGAACCTTCTGCGATCGCAAGTCAACAATATTGGATATAGATAAAGCGGCTATGAATCATTGGCTTATTAGCCTGTACTGCCTTTACTGAATGGGTGGTTACCGCTGTGCTCGGTTTGTTAAAGAAAACAAAACGCTACTGTGAAAGATAGCCATGTGTCCATTTACGTGTTAGTTACGTGTTGGAAAAACACCGCCTAACACTGGCAATAAATCCTACCTGGTCCCAGCTATGCTGCCGCTGAGAAAGCCCCATCCGCACCACCACCAGATCATGCTGTGGCACCACCGTCATAAACTGCCCCTGGTACCCCGCTGCTAAATATGCTCCCTGCGGCCAGCGCGAATCGTCTCGCTCTTTCGCTGTAAAAGAATTCGGCACCCCTCGCCAAAAATGCGCTCCATAGAAATCCGCCGTCTCACTCGCCGCCGTAGAATACCGCACCCATCCCACCGGCAAAATTCTCTCCCACTTTCCATTCACCTCCCAGCAGCCATCTTGCAAATACAACAAACCCAACTTCCCCCAATCGCGCGCCGTTGCATACATAAACGACGACCCCACAAACGTCCCTGCCGCATCCGGTTCCAACACCGCACTCATCATCCCTAATCGCTCAAATAGCTCTCGCTGAGCAAAATCCCAATAGTCTACTAGAGCCTTACCTACCGCCTCTCGAATAATCCGACACAGCAACACCGTCGTCCCGCCCGCATAGCAAAACGCACTTCCCAGCTCATGCTGCAAAGGCAACTGCGCCGCATATGCCGCCCCATCTCCCCGCTGAAACAACATCGTCGTCACATCCGAAAGCGGACTCGAATAGTCTTCAGAAAACACCAGCCCGCTACTCATCCGGAGCAAGTGATCTACCGTAATCGCCCTCCGCGGATCGTCCGGCTGCTCTCTCCACTCAGCCAGCAAATCCTTCGAATCCAAAGCAAGCTTCCCCTGCTTTACCAAAATACCTACCAGCGCACTTACCACACTCTTAGCCATCGACCAACCCAGCAGCGGCATCTGCGCCGAAAACCCAGCCGCATAGCGCTCTGCAACAATCTCACCCTTGTGAATAACAACAACAGCGCGAGTTCTCTTCAACCTTCTCCGATTCGTCTCCACAAAAGCATCATCCACAGCCCGCTGCAACCGCACCCCATCTACATAACAAGGCACCTCATCAGCAACAGACAACCCTTGTTCACAAAAAGACTCTCTCGCCTTCTCTTGCACAAACGCTTTCTGAAAACATAGAGACTGTTGTTTCAACCTCTCCACCGTAGACTCCACCACCAGCGTACTCCCCAACCCAGCCCGATACACCGCCACACTCTCAAACCCACCCAAAAACGAAACCCGAACCGTCCGTTGATCCACATCAACAACCGCCCTCAAAAATCGTAAAGGCCACAGCCCATCCACCGCCAAATCGCTGTTCAGCAGCTCTTCCGCATCCCGTCCACTCACAAAAATACCCGAACACAACAGCTTCGCCTTATAAGCCGTCACCATCCGCAAAAAACGAAAAAAATACTCACCCATCAAAATCACAATCCCCCTCCAAACAACCTCACCACACCGAGGAAATCCCCATTCTTGCCGCCTTGCCTCTTGCTTCTTATTTCTTTCTTCTTGTTTCTTTCTTCTTGTTTCTCACCCACATTCAAACCAAAAGAAAGGGCGCAAACACTTGCGCCCCCTCACAACAAAACAAAAACAACGTAAACCCTACAACATCGCCAACCGCTCACGAATCAAAGTCGCCTGCTTCTCAGCCTCCGCCAGCGCATCCCTCGCCCCCTGAATCACCTCCGCAGGCGCCTTACTCACAAACCCCTGATTACCCAACCGGCCATTCAAAGACTTCATCTCCCCTTCCGCCTTACCCAAATCCTTCTCCAACTTCGAGCGTAGTGCATCCACATCAACCACCCCCGTCAGCGGAATCAACACCTGCACCGTACCTGTAACCCCCGCAAACATCTTCCGCTCATCGTCACCACCACGATTCAACGGTCGATCAGAGTCAGCCCTAATAATCTCCTGAGCAGTAACCCCCGACGGCATAGGCGTCATATCTGGAACCTCAACAGCCGGTGGCTTCGATTCATACACCTCAGCAGGCTTGCTAATCGCCTGCGCTGCAGGCCGCGCCTCAACAGCAGACCCCGCATCACCCACCATTTCACGCCAGACGGACTTCAACTCTGCAAAGACGCGATCGCGATTCTCCGCCTTAAAGCCCTTTTTCGCAACAAACCGCGCCGTATAGAACAGCCCAACCAGCTGAAACAACCACCGCAGCCCAACATCATCAATCGCATCCAGCATCGAATCAAGCACCTTATAGGTCATCGCCGTGCCCAAAATAATCGCTAGCGACAGCGCAGGCTTCTGATAGCTGCTAAAAAACCCATCAAAATAACGCGTCGGCTGCTCCAAAAACTGCAAAACAGCCTTATACGCCTTCTCCCAAACCTCATCTTCCTCTGAGATTTCGTACTTAGCCGCAAGCCTCGCATCCGAAGCCGCCGCACCTGAAGATAACACCGTTCCAGGCGGCACCGTTTCAACAATATCCGTCGCCTCTGCCACCGATAGCGTTTTCGCCACCTCAGCCTCAGCCGGTGCCAAATCAGTACTCAAAACCATCAGCGTTTCCAACCGCGCCATCGCCTCAATATAAGATCGAGTCGCATTCAACACAGCCAGCTCACTCGCACTATCTGTTTTCAAAATCGCCTCAATCTTCGCCGAAGGCTTCACACCCGCCTCCGCCCGCAGATTACGAATAGTGCGAATCACATCAATCAACAGATCAAACTGCTGCTCTAGCTCAACATTAATCCGCGCAGTCTCCGCCTCCGGATAGCGCTGCAACGCCAAACAATCTTCTTCTCCAATGCCCGTCAGCGTATGCCAAATCTCTTCGGTGATGTGCGGCATCAGCGGATGCAACAGTTTAAGAATCCCCTCCAGCACATAGCCCAACGTTTGCAGCGCCGTTTGCTTCGCTTCACCCTCGCCATACAACCGAGGCTTCACCAGCTCAATGTACCAGTCGCAAAAATCACCCCGGGTAAATTCGTACAGCTCTTTGGCCGCTTCACCCATACCGTACTTGTCTAGGTAATCGCGCGATCGCCGGATCGTTTGGTTATAGCGCGACAAAATCCACTGGTCCGCCAGCGCCAGATCACCGCTACTCCCCGGCTCTCCTAGCTCGGCAGGCGTTTGCCCACCCAAATTCATCATCACAAAGCGCGACGCATTCCACAGCTTGTTGGTAAAGTTGCGCGACGCCTCCACCGCCATCGACTCATCTTTCGTGCGATCGTAGTCCAACCGAACATCTTGCCCTGCGCCTGCTACTTCTCTAATTAGGGTGTAGCGCAGCGCATCCGTCCCGTACTTATTGATCAAAACCAGCGGATCGATGCCATTGCCCTTTGACTTCGACATCTTTTGGTTATTCTCATCTCTCACCAGGCCGTGAATATAGACCGTGTCGAACGGCATCTTACCCGTGAAATGACCTGCCATCAAGGTCATCCGCGCCACCCAGAAAAAGATAATGTCAAACCCGGTCACCAGGGTTTGCGTCGGGTAATAGAACTTATAGTCAGGCGCTTCTGTATTCGGCCAGCCCAGGGTAGACATCGGCCACAGGCCAGAAGAGAACCAGGTGTCGAGCACATCCGGGTCCTGGCGCAGCTGAATATCATCACCGTATTTTTCTTTAGCCTTTTCCCAGGCTTCAGCCTCACTCTTTGCGACAACAAAAGGCGTATTGTCCGTAATTTCGTCGTTGCTTTGGCTGACCACATACCAGGCCGGAATCTGGTGCCCCCACCACAGCTGACGCGAAATGCACCAGTCATTCAGCTTAGCGAGCCAGTCACGATAAACCTTCGTCCAGCGATCGGGGACAAACTGCGGCTCATTTTGATTATCAAGCGCTGCTAGCGCCTTATCAGCCATCGGTCGAATCTTGACAAACCACTGGGTAGAGATTAGCGGTTCTACCGGGACTTTACCGCGATCGCTATAGGGCACCGAATGCCGATAGTCCTCAATCTGTTCCATCCGGCCTTCCGCCTTCAGCTTTTCAATTACCCACTCACGGGCCTGAAAGCGATCAATGCCAACAAACTCTTCGCCCGCATTTTCATTCAGCGTGCCGTCCTTATTTAGGATGTTAATGACTGGCAAATCGTGCCGCTTACCCATCTCAAAGTCATTCGGATCGTGGGCAGGCGTCACCTTTACACAGCCCGTCCCAAACGCCGCATCTACAAACTCATCGCCAATAATCGGAATCTCACGATTCGCAATCGGCAGCCAGACCTTCTCGCCAATCAAATGCTTATAGCGATCGTCATTCGGATTGACCGCGACTGCCGTATCACCCAGCATCGTCTCCGGGCGCGTAGTTGCCACAATTAGCTCACCCTCTCGGTTCGCCAGCGGATAGCGGAAATACCACAGGTGGCCATCAACTTCCTTATTTTCTACCTCAAGGTCCGACACCGCCGACTGACTGGCCGGGCACCAGTTCACCATGTAACTGCCGCGATAAATCAGCCCTTCTTCGTACAGCTGATTAAAGGCAGTGAGTACCGCTGTCGATAGGCCCTCGTCCATTGTGAAGCGCTCACGGCTCCAGTCCACAGAAACGCCTAGCTTACGCAGCTGATTAACAATGGCACCGCCAGACTCAGTTTTCCATTCCCAGGCGCGCTCCAAAAACTTCTCGCGCCCGACCTCTTCGCGAGTTTTCCCCTCTGCTGCTAGCTTTTCTAAAACTTTTGTTTGCACCGCAATACTGGCATGGTCTGTACCGGGCAGCCACAGCGTATTTTTGCCCGTCATTCGCTGATAGCGCACCACCGTATCAATCAGCGTTTCTTCAAACGCGTGACCCATGTGTAGGCTACCGGTTACATTCGGCGGCGGAATCATCACGCAAAATGGCTCACCGCCCTTGCTTGGGTCAGCCTTAAAGACTTCCTTGTTCTCCCAATAGTCTTGCCATTTTGTCTCAGTGATGGTGGGGTCGTACTGGCTGGCTAAAGCTGGCGTTTGAGAGGGCGTCGTTGCAGTCATTGCAGGTAGCGATTTCGGAGGGTTAATCAATGGTCATGGTAACAGTGATTCGAGCTTTCGTACGGTGTGGATGACCAATCGTGAGGTAGAGATATCTAAAAGCAATTAAAAAGGCCTTCAACAGCATGCTGTTGAAGGCCTTTCATATCTATTGCGGCGAGTACCTATTGCGAGGCTCGCGTGAGAGGAGCGCAATTGCTTCTGACGTCCTGACAGAGTTTGCTAAGCCACGGGCTAAGTTACAAGCTACTCAGCGATAGTCGTCTCTTCTGCACTGTCTTCTACAACGCTCGAAGTTGCTCTTTGCTCCAAGATGGCTCGCTGACGCTCACGCAAAGACTCTGCTTGGCTGTTGATTCGGCGGCTTTGGCTACGACGGAAACCATCATCAACCATGCCACCCTGTGACAGACTGCCTGCTCTGTGAAACATATCCCAAATATCGACGTCAGAGCCGCCAAATCCGTCTCCAGCGTCAGCGTTACCAAAGTCTTCAGCCGTGTTCGCAATCCCAGAATCTTGAGCAAAAGCAGGTGCCACGCCAATACCCATGCCCAGCACTAGGCCAATTCCCATCAGGCGTAAAGCTAGTTTACTCATTTGCCTTGTAGTCTCCAGACGATTAATTTGCTTGGGTTAATTTTTCTTATTGTATCAACTGAATGATAGGTGCTTGCATGAGCTGTGCCGATCTATCAGTCGGTTTCGTACTCAGCGGTGCAGCATAGGTGCGCCTAACTAATACGCCGACTAATCAACGGGCGGATAGTCGCCAGTGCCAAGCCACTAAAGGCTACGAGAAGACCCACCGCCAAGCCCAGACTGATATTCCCGAAGGGCGCCGCCATGACGGTGCTACCAAAGCTCCAGTTTGGATGAAGGTAGATGTAGCGAATGGGCTCAATGGCATAGCTGAGTGGATTAAGGCTAGCAACGACCTGTAGCCAGGGAGGCATAAAAGAGAGGGGAACCAGCGCGGTGCTTGCAAACAGCAGCGGTAGATTCGTGATGAAAATAACCGCGAGTAGCTCAATGTGACCAGGTAGGGCAAAGGCAAGGCCAAGGCTGAGTGCGGTAACGCCTAGAACCAGCGTGAGCACGATGCCTGTCATCAGCAAAAGGCTACTAGGCCCCGGAAGCCCCGCACCTAAAAAGGCGCTGAGAATAACAATGGCCGTCGTTTGTACCAGACTCATGCTGGCAATAAAGAGAGCTGACGCAACGACGATAGAGAACCTGGAAGCCAGGGGGGCGACCAGCAGCCGATTTAGAAAGCCAAACTCTCGGTCAAACATCACGGGCAGTCCGGCGTTGAGCGCACCGGCAAAGGCGGTGAAAACAATAATGCCTGAGCCTAGAAACTGGCCGTAGTTTTGGCTTTCGCCGAAGAGGCCGCTGGGCACGTTTTGAAAGAGTGCGCCGAATAGAATGAGCCACATTAAAGGCTGAATAACGCCCGCGACCAAAGTCGTCGGGCGTCGCTGTAGCTGGATAAACAGGCGACGGGTTAAGGCCGCTGTTTCCTGGATAAATTCTTGGGTGCCAGGTGAGGCTAGTTCAGCAACCTGACGGCTCGTAGTGGTTGAAGGTGGGGTAATAGATTGGCTCATCTGATAAGCTCAGCAACATCTTCGGCAACATCTATCAATAGGCTAGCGCAGATGCTGCTCCGCTTTGTTGACCATTGGTAGCGCCAAGAGATGACTTAGGCAAAATTTAAGCTTGTCGGTGAGTAGCCTGAAAGGTCGGGCCCTATTTCATACTCTGCTTGCGCTCTTTTTTAAGGTCGCGGGTGCCGACTGCGGCCATTTCAGCATCCATTAGCGTGCGTCCGGTTGCGGCCAAATATACGTCGTCTAGGCTTGGCTGCGATTGAGCGATGCCAAAAGTCGGTAGCCCGGCAGTTTTAAGTGCACTTTGAACTGCCGGGAGCGCTTCTCCGCCTTTGTCTACAACCAGGTTAAGGGAATTGCCTTGGGCGCTATTGATGATGACGTCTTGAACGGTGGGCAAGTCAGAAAGCAGCTGGCGGGCCGTTTCGGCTTCATCGTCTGCGGTGAACTCGCGAATGCGTAGGGTAATGCGATCGCCCCCCACTTCAGCCTTTAAAGCAGCAGGCGTCCCCGTCGAGATCACCTTTCCTCTGTCGATAATCGCCACGCGCCCAGCCAACGCATCCACCTCTTCCAAATAGTGACTGGTGAGCAAAATCGTAGTGCCCTGCTCTTGCAGCTGCCGCAAAAACTTCCACACGGCCGAGCGACTCTCAATATCTAGCCCGACGGTGGGCTCATCCAAAACCAAAACCGCAGGCTGATGAAGCAACCCTGCGGCTAAGTCCAATCGTTTCTTTTGCCCGCCCGAGTATGTTTTGGTCTTTTTCCCAGCAATCTCCTCAATCTCCAAGAGGTCGAGCATTTCGTCAATGCGCGCTTTCCCCTGGCTTTTAGGAATGTGATAAATCGCTGCCTGCAACTCCAGCAGCTCACGGCCTGTAAGCACTGGGTCTAGGGCGACCTCTTGGGCAATGTATCCCAATAGCTGCCTAGCCGTGCGGGGATCATCTAAGACGGATATGCCGCTCAGTTCTAACCGACCAGCGTCAGGCGTGGTGAGGGTACAAAGGCAGCGAATCGTGGTGGTTTTCCCCGCGCCATTGGGACCGAGCAAGCCGAAAATCTCGCCTGGCTCAATGGAGAAAGAAACGTCTTTAACCGCCTCCACATCGCCGTAGGACTTTTTGAGATTTTCGACTAAAACAGCGGGGGGCATGGGAAGTAGGGGAGTAGAGAGCTATACGACGATGGGGATCGCCTGCCAGATGTGCTGTAGGCTGTGAGCGATCGCCCCCGTACCCATGCGAGTAATCGGCAGCGCATCAATCACCATAACAGCGCAAAGCAGCATCATGTAAAAGATAGAGTACTTGAAAGTGCCTCTAGCGAGATCCTTATTATCGTAGCTGTTGCGCAGCTGCCAAGCTTTTTTAAGGAAGATATAGCCCAGTGCGATCGCACCTAATCCATACACAACACCGCAAGCCCCCAGCGGATAGACCAACACCAGCGTCAATGGCACTAGGCCAACGGTATATAGCCAAACCTGCTTAGCAGTTGCTTCATTACCGACGACAACCGGCAGCATCGGAATATTAACCTTGGCATAGTCATCTTGAATCAGCATCGCCAGCGCCCAAAAGTGCGGCGGCGTCCAAACAAACACGATCGCAAAGAAGACCCACGCGGCCAGCGTTAGCTCTCCAGTTACCGCAGCCCAGCCCACTAGCGGCGGGATCGCACCAGCCGCGCCGCCGATCACAATGTTTTGCGGTGAAGAGCGCTTGAGCCAAACAGTGTAGACGCCTACATAAACCGCAATGCCCAGCATCGCTAGCCCAGCGCTAAGCAAATTAGCAAAGCCTGCGAGTAGTGCGAATGACATCGCCGCCATAATTAGCGCAAAAATTAGCGCGTCCTTAGACTGGATGCGCCCAGACGGAATGGGCCGACTGCGCGTCCGCTCCATATCGTAATCAATGTCGCGATCGTAAATACAGTTGATAGTCTGTGCCGATGCAGCGGCTAGCGTACCGCTCAGCAGCGTCACGATTAGCAGCAGTGGATTCACATGCCCTTGCGCGGCAATCCACATGCCCGCCGCCGTTTCAATCAGCAGCAGTGGAATAATCCGAGGCTTTGTGAGCTGCCAGTAGCTACGCACGACCTCCCAAGCACTGTCATGTTGTCTGGAGGTCCAAATAGAAGTTTGCATAGTGTCCAAAATTCTGGTGAAAAAATGAGTCGTGGATTCAGCCTGTCCATAGCTTGGACTTGGGCTCTAAATCTATGGCTTTAAACCTGCTTACCTACGGTGGCCTCAACCTATGAGTGAGCAGCCATAGAAATATCTTGAGTTACCTGATTCAACTGTTTCAACTGTGCCCGGGAGTCTCTTAGCGCCAGTACCGTAAAGCTTAATAGGCATCCCAACAGCGCAGCGCCGATGGTTTGGTGGCATACCGTCAATGGCTCTACTTGAAGCCGAAGTTTTAACGTCGCAACGCCCAAGGCAATTTGCAAGAGCACAAGCAAACCCGCGCTATTTGCCAGCACTCGCAGATGCTTGTTAAGTGCGGGGGTACGCCACACGCTAAAGACCAAAAGTGCAACAGCGACTGTAGGCGGTACCACGCCACCGATATGGGTGTTCATCACATTGCAAAGATCAGACAGTCCGAAGCACTGGTGAGCAGCCCATCTAGATGCGACTAAGCCGCCGATGATGCTTTGTAAATACACCAGCACCGTGGCTGTTAGACCAATCCAAGGAAGGTTGCCTGTGTTGCCTGTGGGCTGATAGGGCAGAAGGGAAAGTGCGATCGCCAGCAAAGTACAAAAGAACAACAGCGCCGTCCCTAAGTGCGCCGTCACAATATCAAACCGCAGCAGCTGAATAACAGTCAGCCCACCCAAAATTCCCTGTATCACGATTAAGAACAGAGAAACTGTTGCGGCCCAAGGCATCCAGCTAGGCAATACCTTGCGGTGCCACACGCTTAGGGCCACCAGGCCAATAGCCATCATGCCAATCAGAGAGGCATCCATCCGGTGAAACCACTCCAAAAATACCTGCAAGTTCATTTGCGCAGTAGGTACCAGCTGGCCGTAGCACAAAGGCCAATCAGGACAAGCGAGTCCAGCATTCATGACTCTGGTGGCACTGCCGACCGCCATCAGTGCCAGAGTGGCAAAAGCCATCTTCCACACCCAGCGTCGAATAAAGACCTGGGCCGCAGGCTCTGGCGCTGGGCTAAAAGCTGGCTTGGCTGAATCGCTTTGCCCTGCTGTTTTAAGGGGTAAAACAGAATTTGGAAAGCTGGAATTGGCCATAAGAGATTTAGACGGTAGGTAATGAGTGGAGGAAAAACGCTACCAAAGAGACGCTAGTAGAGGCCGTGTCAAAAGAAAATATGCAACCTCTGAAAGTTTGAGGCAACATCGGCATGTACATTCTTTGGTTTTTGTTAAGTTACAGCGATAATCTCATCAGGCAAGTGCTTCTAAAGAGAGTATTAAAAGCCGGCTTCTAGAGAGAATTATTGAGCGTTGTTTACATCTTTACTTTTCTTGATACATGCGGTCGAAGCAAGCCTACGCAAGAAAATATAGCGCGTCATTCACAATATTCTTCGATGGTAGACTTTTTATTTTAGGATTGCGCTCAAAGTGTGTTTAAAGCTTAATCTTGCTTAATGTTCTAACGGCTTGTTGAGCGATCTCTTTTCTTTATCTAAGGACATCGAATCGAGCTAACTTCTACCGTCGCCAAAAGATACAGTCAGTCGCTAGATACTCGCTGTTTGGGCGGTTCAGCCTACGCATCACGATATCTATTCGTCTTAAGTTCTGCGTAGAAATTCAGCGATCAATGTATTCTATTGTCACTAAGATTCTCAGTAATTAATCCCTATATGTGAGCGTTCTTTCAATTGTTGTAACGAATCTCATCTGTCTTTCTTGTGGACTACCAGGAAGAATAATTCTTCAAAAAAGATTAAAGCGTTAAGCATACTTGAAAAAAGCGTTCACATTGCCAAAAAGAACGCTACCTTTGTTAGGGCAGTAACGCAGGTTCTATTCTGTTTTGTTTCCGAGCAATCTGTGAAACAGACACTTTAAAGTGGACGCTGTAGACGCTTTTGAAACAGCTAAGGCAGCAAAACTGGTGACGAGACCTGAACATACTGCCTCTTTATAGAAGATATTTCTCCGCTATCTAAACCTTTAAAGCCCAAACCTTTAGATCCATTAGATCCAACTAGATCCAACTGATTAGCTCCAACTGACACTCCAATCCACCTAAGACAAAGGTCGATTTAGACCTGTATGAGCACTGTGAAAATTCCAAGTTCTATCGTTACCCTTTTAATTGGCATTTTGTTGACCCTGGCTAGCCTTTGGTATGGTCAAAATCACGGGTTGATGCCTGTTGCTGCTTCTGAAGAAGCTGAACTAGTAGATGGCCTATTCGATGCAATGATGACCATTGGCTTTGGTTTGTTTTTGCTGGTTGAGGGGGCTTTGGTGTACTCCGCGATTCGTTTTCGCCGCAAAGATGGCGATGAGGGCGACGGTGAGCATCTTGAAGGCAATATTCCGTTGGAAATTGTCTGGACAGCGATCCCGGCGGTTGTTGTTTTAGGCATTTCAATCTACAGCTTTGATATTTACACCCGGATGGGTGGCCTAGAGCTGATGGACCACGACATGGGTGGACCGACTAAAACAGTTGAGGTGGCCTATGCTGCTGACGCTGTGACGGGCGGTTCAACAACAGCCCTCGGTGAGCTGCCGCTGGAAGATCAGGTGAGCGAGGCCGGTTTGGGTGTGTCTCCAGATGCTGTAGATGAAGGGCTTTCTGTAGATGTGCAGGGTTTGCAGTATGCCTTCATTTTTAACTATCCAAATGGGATCGTAGACGGTGAGCTGCATGTGCCTGCGGGGCAACCCGTGCGAATTAATTTGAACGCGCAGGATGTACTGCATGCTTTTTGGTTGCCGGAGTTTCGCATTAAGCAGGATATGATTCCGGGACAGGAGACGAAGCTGGTAATCAATGCGAACCGCGAAGGCACGTATCCGGTGGTCTGTGCTGAGCTGTGTGGTCCTTATCACGGCGGTATGCGCACGCAGCTGATTGTCCATTCACCCGAAGACTACGATGCCTGGGTTGCTGAACGACTGGCCGCACTAGATACCGGTGAGACAGTGGCATCGGTGCCTTCTGTTAAGAGTGATCGCACCCATACCGCACGGACGGACGCTGAATATCTAGAGCCCTTTGTAGAACCTTTACAGCTAGCTGTTGCCCCAGAGCGTTTGGCTGCACTCCGCGCCAGTGCTGAAGACAGTGCCATGACGCATCACAGTCACGCTCACTAGACTTTTCTGTTCTCTTTTCGTAGCTCACGCTACAAATAGCTGACACAAACAACAGCTTTTTCCTGATTCGACGTAACGACTAAGGCGGGTATGACAACTACTTCAAAACCAAAAACGCCCCTGCCAGAAGAACCCAAAATGCTTCTGGGCAATGAGCGTAAATGGACCGACTACTTTACCTTTTGCACCGATCACAAAGTGATTGGTATTCAGTATTTAGTCACAGCATTCTTCTTTTATCTGGTAGGCGGCGCGCTAGCGACCGTCATGCGCACAGAGCTAGCGACGCCAGCACCGGACATCGTAACGCCAGATGTCTATAACGGCATTCTGACGCTTCACGGTACGGTGATGCTGTTTTTGTGGATTGTGCCAGCGGGCGCGGGACTGGCCAACTACCTGATTCCGCTGATGATTGGCGCCAGGGATATGGCCTTTCCTCGGTTGAATGCGATCGCCTTTTGGCTGATCCCGCCTTCTGGCCTGATGCTGATCGGCAGCTTCTTTTTCGAGCCGCCTAGCGCTGGCTGGACATCCTATCCACCGCTGAGCCTGACAACCGGCGCGCTAGGTGAGGGCATCTGGATCATGAGCATTCTTGTCGGTGGAACAGCGTCTATTCTGGGCGGACTGAACTTTTTGGTGACCATTCTCAAAATGCGTGTGCCCAGCATGCCGCTCACTAAAATGCCGCTGTTCTGCTGGGCGATGATCGCCACATCCCTGCTGATTTTGATAAGTACGCCTGTGTTAGCAGGCGCGCTGATTCTATTAGCATTCGATTTGCTGGCCGGAACAGCTTTCTTTAACCCTACCGGCGGCGGTAATCCGGTGGTTTACCAGCATATGTTCTGGTTCTATTCTCACCCTGCTGTTTATATCTTTGTATTGCCGCTGTTCGGGGCGATTAGTGATGTGATTGCAGTGCATGCGCGTAAGCCTATTTTTGGCTATCGTGCGATCGCTTACTCATCCATCGTCATCAGCTTCCTGGGCCTGATCGTTTGGGCTCACCACATGTTCACCAGCGGTACGCCTCCCTGGTTGCGCATGTTCTTCATGATCACAACCATGGTGATCGCTGTTCCCACTGGCATTAAAGTATTCGGCTGGGTCGCTACCCTGTGGCGCGGCAAGATTGCTTACACCAGCGCCATGCTATTCGCGCTTGGCTTTATTGCCTTATTCCTAATCGGCGGCATCAGCGGCGTTATGCTGGCAGCCGTTCCCTTTGACATTCATGTGCACGACACTTACTTTGTGGTGGCTCACTTCCACTATGTTTTGTTCGGCGCATCTGTCTTCGGCATTTTCATGTCTGTCTATCACTGGTTCCCAAAGATGACAGGCCGCATGATGAACGAATTCTGGGGCAAAATCCACTTTGTTCTCACCTTCGTTGGCATGAACCTCACCTTCATGCCGATGCATGAGCTGGGCCTGCGCGGTATGAATCGCCGCATTGCGCTCTACGATCCTCAATTCACGGATCTGAATGTTCTAGCCACTATCGGCTCTTACATCATGGCCGTTTCTACCATTCCTTTCCTCATCAACGCGATTTGGAGCTGGCGCTATGGCAAAAAGGCCCCCGCTAACCCTTGGAGAGCCCTCACGCTAGAGTGGCAGACGCTCTCTCCCCCAGAGCTAGAGAATTTTGAAGAACTTCCTGTGCTAAAAACTGGCCCTTACGACTACGGCCTTGGCTACATTGCCGAAGAAGATCCAGAAGAACTCTACGCCCACGCGGTGCCTGCACCCGTCTCTTAGTCATCTTTTCCCATTCCCCAGTTCTCCAAACTTTCTAAACCATGCAAGGCTCCATCAACACCACTGCCGAAGGCACCCTTAATCTCGCTCAAGAAGAGGCCCATGGTCATCATGAAGAGCATCCCGACCATCGAATGTTTGGCATCTTGGTGTTTCTATGCGCTGAGAGTATGTTGTTCCTTGGCCTCTTTGTTGCCTACATCACCTTCCGCCTGGTGGCCACAGAATGGCCACCCGAAGGCACCCCAGAGCTGGAGATTTTGCTGCCCGGCATCAACTCTCTTATTCTGATTTCCAGTAGTTTTGTCATCCATAAAGCCGATACTGCCGCCAAGCAGGACGATTCTAAAGGCGTTCTTACCTGGTTTGGTATTACGGCAATCATGGGTGCAATTTTCTTACTCGGCCAGGGCTATGAATACGCCAACTTAGAATTCGGCCTAAGAGAAAATCTCTTTGCCAGCACGTTCTATGTGCTCACTGGCTTTCACGGCCTCCACGTATTTGTCGGCCTACTGCTGATGCTCGCAGTCCTCTGGCGTAACCGCGATCCAAAGCACTACTCTAGCGAAAATCACTTTGGCATCGAAGCTGTAGAGCTCTATTGGCACTTCGTCGACGTCATCTGGATTATTCTCTTTGTTTTGCTGTATCTCTGGTAAGTTGAATCTCATTTGTTTGAGTTACAGGAACCTTGAGATATGGGTGAGAGGTGCAACATGTATGCTGTGCCTCTTTTGTTTTTTTACGCCAAGATTGATTTAACTAGGACTTCTTACTTCAGCAAGTGAACAAATCCTGCTTGCTCAAAATGCTTGTCAGTTGTTAGTGCTGTTGAAATAAAAAGCTGTTTCATCACTATGAATGAGCTGCTGTCTACTAACGACCAAGCCTCGTCTGGCCGACTTTTACATAGCTTCCAAGCTTCAGTGTCGGTAAGCTCATCGATATGAAAGATTTGAATAGAGGGTGTTTTCTTTATGCTATCGACATAGCGAAACACTTGTTGCCTGGATAGTTGATAGCGACTGCCTAAAAGAGCAACTAGCTCTGCCACAATGTAGTTAGTCGTCGCAAGCTTTTGTCTGGTTCTTTGTGCCTCGTAGATATACGCAGCCGCTTTTTTATGATGTTCTTCTGAGACGATGAAGAGATTCGCCCATCCGGCTGTATCTACGAATAGATTATTCATCAGATCGTAGCTCTCGTTCTAGCTCTTCTGCTATGTATCTGTCGTGATTTTTGCCCAAGTCAGTGACGTCGAGTTCGATGGTTCCAATTAGAGACAAGAGTGGGGCATAGTCAGGATCGAGGGTAGGAATAGTTGATTGAGTGCTTAGGTATGCATCGAGCAGATTGAGTGCTTCATTAGTGCCGATTTTTTGCAGCGCCTCTTGTGCACTGTATCGAACAGACATCTCATCATCGTGTAGCGCTTGAGATAAGGCATGAATAGCCAATTCTGCTCGCATATCGCCTAATCTCTCAGCGGCCTGCATTCTGTTGCTAGTCTCTGCATCTTGTAAGGCTTTTATCAGCTCTGCTAATGCATTTAGAGTATCTAAAATGATTCCCTTCAAGGAGTCGTCCGCTGTATTTGTAGACAACCCTAGATTCTGCTCCAGGTTATCTGGCAGCTCAATAGTTAGCGTTTTTGGCATAGTTCAGGCCTCCAGCTACATCATACCTTGATGTTCATGTCACAAGATTGAGCAACAGTCATTTACTTTCCACAATAGACTCAATCCAGTCTAGCTGAAACGAAACGCGGGTATAGTATTCCCATACGCCGTAGCGACCTTCGCCCAGATTTTGCCCGTGGTCGTGTTGACCAGAGCTGATACCTGCGATCGCCCACCCCTCATCCGTTTTAATCAAAGCCGGTCCACCACTATCTCCCGGGCCTGAAATACCTTCTAGCTCAGTGCACTCAGGCGGCGCGTCAAACTTAAATATCAGCCACTGATCGTCTGTTTTCTCAACGCGATTGGTGGCTGTTCGCATTTTGCCATCTACTTCGTCTGGCCCAATCAGTCCATTACCATAGTCTCCTTGCCCCACAAATGTGACCACTGTGCCTAGCTCATCTTTTTGTTTGTACAGTGGCAGTGGGTCAACATTATTGACCGAGTGACTTAGCTGAATAAGTGCAATATCATTCTCAGCCATCTCTTTGTTTGCACTGTAGTTACGAAAACCAGGATGCAGAACAATGTCTTTTATCGGGTAAGTGTGTCCTGCAATCTCAATCTCTTTTTCTGATGAGAGTTCTGTGGATACGTGAGCAGCACTTAACACCCAATCGGGGCGAATTAGCATTCCCATACCGTCATAGCGGGTGTAAAACTCGGGGGCTGGTTGAACAGAAGGGAGCAGGCTGGGCTTTAAGAGCTCATCGATTTTGTCATAGGTAACTAGGACTTCTTCTTGAAAGCTATCGACTGCAAACACTGCCGGAAATTTTACCGGTTCGACAAGGTAGCGGTCAGGGTCGATGTCGTGACGGATGATCATAAATTGAGCAGGGCTGGAATAGCTGCTTCAAAGTGCTCTACAAGGTCCGGGTCCATAAACTTGTACTCATCTGGAATGTCTAAAACGTAAAGCGTTTTGTTCTTTATCAGGCGGGTGAATTCTGTGGTCAGTCTATCTTTATGCTTGTGTTCCATCACCATAATGGTATCTGCCCAGCGAATATCGGCAGCGGTTACCTTACGTCTGGCGTTGCGGCTAGTTCCAGCTGAACGGGTGGAGAGGCCCGAGCGGTTGCGCCAGACGCTTTCCGCAGTAGGACTGCGCCACTGGTTACGACTGCAAATAAACAAGATATTCATCGAAAAGATCACAGTTATCAGGCTGTAAGCATGAGCATACAGTATGCAAATCCTACCAAACCGCCGCCGTAAATCAGGCCTTTTGAAAGGGGTGAGTGAAATTTGTAGAGAGCATGAGGTTCTAGCCTTTTGTGAAGAGCCGCATGGATGATAAGGAAGAGTGCGATCGCAAGCCTGGAACTCTGTTGAATGTCGTTTGAGTCATGATTGGTTAGATATAACAGCAGCGTGAACAGTGGAACGTGCAGCGCGACGAAATAGGGTATAGCCGTTTGTTCCGGTAGCCGTCTAAAGATATACAACAGTTTCCATTCGCGCTGAATAGCGGCATCTATTTCATGCGCGATTAGCAGAGAAAACCCTAAATAGTAAAGAAATGCTGACATCGTGTTACCTCTTAAGACTATGGTCCGTGTCACATAGCGTCACGGACCATCAGGTCTCTAATGAACAGTTCTCTAATGAAAAGGTCTCTAATGAACAACTTGAAAGAGCACTCTATCGACTTTTTTCAAGCCAATTCTCTCGCTGATAGAGAAAGAGGGACAGTGAGCCGCAGACGCCAACGGAGAAAGTCACCAGCGTATAAAGGGCTAATCGGTTAGATGGCATGTTGAGACGGTTGAGTTCTAGCTGGGCAAAGCGTAGAAAAATAGCGGCTGAAAGGAGAACATCACTCGAAACCAACGTGGCGATTGGATTGGCGAAAGCTTGCTCGAAAAAGTGACCGAACGACGCATTGCCCTCCAATAGAAACTGCGCAAAGATGCCCCACGAAATGATCACGCTGAGCACCAGGCAGACTAGGTACAGAGGGGCGTGAGTCGTTGAGGCGGCTGCGTTTTGAGTGGATCTATTTTGAACTGAATCCATGGTGTGAATCCTCATATTTTGGTTTTGTCAGCTATAGCGAGTGTCTTAAACAACTGGCTCAAGCAACTGGCTGAAGCAACTGGAGAGATACTGTATGCGCTGACGTTTTTATGGTGCCAATAAGAGATAATAGATTCAATTACCTGTGAGGTAATAACAGCGGCTAATTGTTGTAGGAGCTAAGCGATATGGCGCAAACAATGAAAGCTAATAAAGCTGATAATGCGTTTGGTGCGTTGTTGAAGTATTGGCGATCGCAGCGTAGCTTTAGCCAGTGGGATCTTTCCATGGCCAGCGATGTCTCGCAGCGCCACATTAGCTTTATAGAGTCAGGGCGATCGCAGCCCAGCCGCGATATGGTACTAAAGCTAGCCGCTGTCTTGGATATTCCACTGCGGCAACAAAACAAAATGCTAACCACGGCTGGCTTTGCACCGATCTATTCAGAGTTTGATCTATCCGCACCAGAAGTCGCGCCGATTCGCAAGGCGCTAGCGTTTACGCTGCGTCAGCAGGAGCCCTATCCGGCCTTTGTGATGGATCGCTATTGGAACCAGATGACTAGCAATCAAGGCGCTGCTAATTTCCTTGGCTGGCTGCTAGGCGATGCGCAGGTCCCTGAGTCTATTGGACTTAACTTGATGAAGCTGACACTGCATCCCGAAGGAATTAGGCCGTATGTAGAGAATTGGGAGACGATAGCACCCTATCTAATTCACCGAGTTCATCGAGAATGTTTGGCTGAAGGGCCTGATGCAAAGACAAAAACGCTTTTCAATGAGATTCTCGACTATCCAGATATCAAAGCCCTCTGGCAACTACCAACAGAAGAAAATTGGCATTTGCCCCTGTTGACCATCAACTTCAGCAAAGGCGGAAAACAGTTGAGTTTTTTCACCACACTCACAACTTTGGGCACCCCCCAAGATATTACGCTGCAAGAGCTGCGATTAGAGTGTATGTTCCCAGCGGATGAAGCAACAGAACAACAGTTCAGGGCAATCTCTCAAGCGGCAAGTTAAGACGCATTCAAGATCAATCTGGCAACGCGTAAGCAGGGACTTCTGCGAGGGTAATTTCGTTCAGCTGACGGACTTTTAGGTCCTGATAAAAGTTCTCTTGCAGAAGCTCTACCTTGGACTGCGAGGTGAGAAAGAGTAGGCCCCAAAAAACACCTACTTTTTCGTGCTTATAGTCTGATTCGGTGAGTTCGCCCTCAATCGGGCCACCTAAAATTTCTGGGCGGAAGTTAGTCCAGTGTGTGAGCAACAGCTCGAAGTCCATCCAGTTGACGGTGTCTTCGAACACGTCGTCCCAGTGAGTTTCTAAAAAGTCGTTGAGGGCGTCGGCGATTTCGCTCAGGTTTTCCTGGTGTGCTAGTTCAGAGATAGCGCGAACGGCGTCTTTTTTAGAGTGAGGTTTTGCGCGGCGCGATCGCACTCTAGAAGGCTCACTCATCGCCACTGCGATCGCCTCTAGCTGCTCAATCAGTTCACTTAGCGTCACCTGTCTTTTCGCAGGTGGCGGTGCCACGGCCCTTCGATGAATATGCTGTTCTAAATTCTTGGGCAGCTCGGTCGCACCGTAGTCTTCTTCACTATCAAAAAAGTCGTCTTCAAACGCTTCTTCTTGTTGTTCTAACTCGTGGCGTACCAGCGTGTCGGCCTTTAGCAGCACCAGCATCGACGCGTACAAAAAGGCCTGCCCGGATTCTGTCAGGCTCGACTCGTAAGACGAGCGTCCCGCCTCTGTTGGCTTTTTGATTAAGGGCTGATCTTTCAGCGTTTTTAAGAAACGATCAATAACGTCGATGACTTGAACGTCCCAGGGGTCGATTTCACCTTTTTCAGCAAGGTCAATGAGAAATGCGATCGCGCCCTGGGCTAGAGAACTGGCCATAAGAAAGCAAAAGAAGAGAGCTAAAAAAGAAAGCTAAGCTATCTGCTGAAATAAATACGAAGGTTAGATAACAGGAGCTAGTGACAAGAAGCTAGTGACACGTTGACCAGGAACTTGGGTTCAAGACTTGGGTTCAAGAGAGGAGCCTGCATCAGATTCAAGTCATTGACAATCGCTCAGCCAGAGTAAATCTTATTGTCGATGATGACCTGTCGAAAACGCCCGATGTCTTTTTTACGTCAGTGATTTGTGTATTTAGCTACATGGTTGATAGTGCGCTGAGCTTATATGCAAACGTGTAATTATGCAACCCATTCTTTACGATATTTTTTATTGAAGTAGAGGCTTCTCCATACGCTTAGCCCGGAGGCTTTTATTCGACTACCCTCCTTCAATTACCTTTATAAGACCGTAGGTAAGACCGTACAGAGTCAGTACGCATGAATCGTAGTACGTCTATTCTACAAAATAAGCGAAATCTGTGCACGAGTTGGGAGTCAATCCATACGTGCACAGATTTTTAGCTATTTCTTGCAGCTAATTTTTAGTGGAAAAATTTAGCTGTCGGCCTGCGGTTCTGCCTGAGGCAGCATAGGCAGCTGCTCTAGCTCTACGCGGTAGCGCTCTACATCTTCTTCTAGCTGCTGAATTCGCATGTCTTTCTGTTCCATTTCAGGCTGCTTCTGAGCGTAGGTTTGTAGCTGCACCCACACGCTAAACACCCAGGCCAGCGTTGCGCCAATGCCTGCGGCAATAATCAGTTCTACGCTTAGCGGCGCTTCGATATCGACGCCATTAACCACATGAATGAGAGAGGGCGTTGTGTTCTCGATGCCGAAGAGAACCAGCGCCAAACAGATGACGAAAATTACTACGAAATTGACTTGCTTCATAGCTTTCGCTCCAATAAGTGCCTTTTGAATAGAATTTGCTCGACAACACTATAGCGGCTAATGGGCAAAACGTTGACGTTTGCGACGAGTAGATGGTTGGCGGCGATGGTTGGCGGCTGATGCTTTAACGCTTGTGCCGCAGCGCTAATTTTTTATTCACTCGTCGATGAAACTGCCGTTGAGCGTCAGATGCCGGGTAAGGCGATTAATGACCTGCTGAAGAACAAACGTGTCGCTGCTGTTATCGATAGCCACCGTTAAAAGATACGTGTCCTGATGAACCTTCATCGCTAACGTTGTTCCAATGAGCAGATTGTTTTGGCCGGTTTTCTCTCCTAACCATCTCACCTGCGGACCAATATCTTGTAGCGCGGTATATCCTAACTCTCTATCCTGCTGACGAGCCAGCGCCGTACGGATTGACTGATTCTCTTTTTGACTGTAGATGGCCGCCATCATGGCAGTTATGTCATCTGTGGTGGTCTGGTTGCGACCACTGCCAAAGTTAGCGGGTCTCGTTTCACTCCCCACAAGCTTGTGCCCAACAGACGTTTGTGGATAGTCGCTCAGCGTCTGGTTGATAGGCTCAACGCCAAGATAGTCGATCAGCTGGTTAGTGCCGATATTGTCGCTTTTTTGAATCATCAGCGACATGATTTCTTGTAAGGAGTATTCTTTGGCCACTTCCAGCGAATCGCCTTCTGGATTCTCGGTGTAGTTGCTGGTATCTATGATGAGTTTGGTCGTTAAAGGAACATCGTCGTCGCTGCTTTTTTTCAGTAGGGCGATCGCAATTGGCACTTTAATCAGGCTCGCGGCACTGGCCAACAGCTGACTACCCTGATGCTGCTTACAGACATCAGCATTTAGCTCACCTGCGATTAGCGGCGGCTCGGTTTCACTCAGCTGACACAGCGTAATGTGCATCTGCGCTGGATTCACGCCTACATCTTGCAGCGTATCGGCAATAAAAGTCTCTCGCAGTACGGCGGCTTCACGGACGGCCACCGCCAGCTCTTTCTGATAGTCTTTTTGCTTCGTTTTGGCCCGAGCGGAAAGCCCAGAGCTAGCGGGAATTTCGTTGAGCTTTTTGATTGCCTGCTGCCAATATACTCGCGATTGACGTAGCGCCTGAGATCGCTCCAGACTATCGGTGCTATCAGTCTGCGACTGCACACGTTGAGCGGCGACACTCGCTTGCTGAGCAAACTCATCAGCCGCCTGATACAGCGAGAGTTCCGACTGCTGAGATACATGTTGACTAGAATTTTGAGACGCGATTACTTCAGCCGCAACCCGGTTGACGGAGCGAACGGTTGCACCTTCTGGCAGCCGATTCAAGCTAGCTGTTAGCAGCACACCCAGACCGCAAGCGGTCGCAATTGCAGTGCCGTACCAAACGTAAGCCATCGTTTAACTATCTCAGCGTACAGATAAGCACCACTCATGATAAGAATACCTGTTAACTTAAATTAAATCTACTTGATATGCATACATACCATCAGCGTTTGCATACATACATACCCTGCATATATCCTGTGCTGACAGCCTACTGGGGTGCAAACCGCTCAAAGGGCTTTACCTTACCTAGCGCTTCGCTCAGCTCACTATGCACATTTCCATTGGTTGCCAAAATTCGCCCCGTCTGAATATCAAACGGACCTTGGTCGTAAGCACTCACCTGGCCGCCCGCCTCTTGCACTAAAATCACGCCTGCCGCTACATCCCACGGAGAAAGGCCCCGCTCCCAGTAGCCATCTAGCCGACCACAGGCAACAAAGGCCAGATCAATAGAGGCTGAACCGCCACGACGAACGCCCCGCGTCAGATGAGTCAGATGGCAAAACTCGGCGTAGTTGTTATCAATCGTCTCGCGGCGGTCGTAGGCAAATCCGGTAACGAGTAGGCTTTCTGCCAATGATTCCGTATCTGATACGTGAATGGGCTGACGGTTGCAGGTTGCGCCTAACCCCTTTGCAGCCCGAAAAAGAGCCCCATGTACTGGCTCAAAAATCGCGCCCACCGCAGGCTGTCCGTCAATCAATAAACCTACAGAGCACCCACAAAAAGGATACTGATGCGCATAGTTAGTCGTGCCATCTAGCGGGTCTACGGCCCAGAGCAAATCGGCTGCTGCTTTTTGAGACTTGGCGCTAATACTGCCTGACTCTTCGGCCAGAATAGCGTGGTCTGGAAAGTGCAGCTTCAAGACAGAAAGCACTTCTTTTTCGGCGGCTTTATCCGCTTCGGTGACCAAATCGCCAGGTCGCCCTTTTTGCTGAACATTGGAGAGATTACCCCAGTAGTACTGAAGCACTGCGCCACCCGCTGAGGCCGCTTCGGTCGCTACATCCAGAAAGCGCTGAAGATCGTCTGGGGAATATTTCATGAACGATAAGAAGAAAATTTCTTTGAGGGGGCGTGAGGCAAGCGCTTGCTAGTCATCGTCAATCAAGATGCCGGACTTGACCGGACCTTTGCCAAAGTAGCGACCAAACTGAAGCTCGTAAACCTCGTCTTCGTCCTGGGTTTCCACTTCTAAATCGCTGCGCGGATAGCTGACACATAGCAGCGCGTACCCTTGCTCGCGCAAATCGGGAGAAAGGCCCATCGCTTCTGGCTGATGCAGCTCGCCAGATAGTACGCGTACCGCGCAGGCTGTGCAGGCACCGTTACGACAGGCATAGGGCAAGTCGGCACCTTGGTTCTCAGCGGTTTGCAGAATGTAGCGATCGCTCGGAACCTGCACGGTGTAGTGTGTGCCTTTCTGCCGGTGATGAATACGAATGCTGTAGGTTTCAGCCATAGAACAAGGACATCAAGGAAAAGTCCAGAGCGAGCAAAGATAAGAGGGATGTGTTTCTATGGTCGCACGGAAGTCGGATCTTGCCATCGAATTCATTCAAATCGGTTGGATAGATATAGGCATATGTCCTGATGCATTAGGGCATTTGCCAGTTGAGTTGCTCTGTCTGCTATGGGCTGTAGCCTTCAGACGTGTCCTAAGCAACTCGACAGAGGCGATAGTTCTCCCTAGAAAAGGCCTACAGAAAAGGCCTACAGAAAAGGCCTACGCGAAAGGCACGGGGAAAAGAGGCACCGAGGAAAGGCACAGGGAGAAGAAACACCGAGAGAAGAAACACCGAGAGGAGAGCCACCAAGAAAAGCACCTGAGCGGAAAAAGCGCCTGAGAAAAAAGCAATAGAGGGCACACTTTCTGTTACGATAGCGAAGCTGTAATAAGCGCAGAATCCTTGAAAAGGGGACCTTGAAAAGGGCGCTATTACGCATCAATATGGAGAGATGGCCGAGTGGTTGAAGGCGCAGCACTGGAAATGCTGTAACGGGGCAACTTGTTCGAGGGTTCGAATCCCTCTCTCTCCGTTCTTGTATTTCATCAGCATGAAATGTGAATAAGATTAGCTAGCCGACCCGGTATAACTGGGTCGGCTAGTTTTTTATGCAAGCGGATCTGCTGGCGCCAGCAGGCGAGCCAACAAGTAATCTGTACAGCAAACTCTAATTCTCTTTAACTAGCTTTTCTTTGCCTAAGGCAATGCCACCAATGGAAACCATCAGAATGCCTGTCCATTGAATAATTTCTAACGAGGCTTGAGGCACGAAACTCCAGCTCAGTAGTAAAACCAGCACAGGTGTAGTGGCCGCAACCAGAGCAGTTTTGGAGCCTATCAGACGCAAGCTGCTGTAGGTAAACAGGTAGGCAATGAGTGCCAAAACGCCGATTAGCAGGCCCCATAAGCAAAAGCTAAGCCAGCTGATGCTTACCAGTTTTAAGGGCTTAACCAAAAGCACTAGACTGCTCAATACGGCGACCGTAGAAAACTGCACAACAGCTGTTGGCACCGGATGACACTGCTGCCGGTAGCTAAGGTTGGTTAGCGCAACAAACAGACTGAGCGTAACACTGGCCAACAGTCCGATCCCAACAGCCGCAGGTGATGCGGTAGTCAGCGCGGGCTTGGCTAGCAATAGCCCCCCCATAGCGATCGCCACAATAGCCAACAGCCCAAACGGCGTTAATGCTGTTTCTTGTCGCCAAACGAGCCCTATCGGAATAGCGGTTAACGGATAGAGAAAAAGCAGCCCTGTACCCACTACCACGCCAGTCCCGCCAATGCTTTGATAAAGGAAAACTTGAGAGAAAAACAGGGCAATACCGCTGCCAACTAGGGGCAAAAACAGCTGCTCGTCGTGGTAGAACCAGTCTTGCAAATCGTCCCAGGCTGGGCGATAAAGCTGAGGCGCTAAGGCAAATAGAGCGGGCACCAATACCAGCATTCTGAGCCAGAGCAAAGCTACCGCCGGGACAAATCCTAAGCCCAGCTGTCCAATGTCTATGCCCAACCACTGACCGCCGTGTAGCAGCGTGTTTACCAGGCCATAGTGCCACGCGGTTAATAGCGCTGCGATCGCACTCAAAATCAATCCACGCCTGGCCTGTGCCCTTAGCAGTGGCGCGATGTTTCTTTGGCGCTGCACGACCATCTGTCGGCGCTGCTCAGAGGTTGCTGGGGTTGGCAGCTCTAAGGAGCGATTCTTGCCTGATGCAGAGACAACCGCTGATGGGGGAAGTTCATCTTCGCCCGGCAGCCGCGGTCCGCTTTCTTGTGCGGACATTCTTTCGACGGGTGGCGCATCAGGCTGTGCTTGAGGCGTTAGCTCTGTAGAAGGCTGAGCCTCGGCCAACCTGCGACCAGGGAGCTGACTGGGACTTTTGGGCGGTGCGGCTGAGCTAGCAGCCTGGCGGAGCGATCGCACGTCAGCCTGCAATCGAACGTAGTCTTGCCTTAGAGTAGCAATTTCGTCTTGCAGACCAGTCTTCTGAGCTTCTAACTGCTCTTTCTGAGTCTCTAGCTGCTCTTTCTGTGCTTCTAACTGCTCCTTCTGTGCCTCTAGCTGCTCAATGTCTTCACTGAGCTGGTCAGTATACCGTCTTTGCAAATTTTCTAACGGACTTGGCTCACCGCTTTGTCTGCGCTCAGTCTGCCTGTGCTCGGTCCGTTTATGCTCAGGTAGCTGCGAGTCATCATGGTCGGAATCAGAACTGACCGGCTTCATCGTGGGATTTTACACAGTGACGATTGTCTGAGAATATACCAGACTCTGAGCGCTCCGTCTGATGCGGATAATATGGAGCCATAACAAAAGTGGGCTCCTTTTTGTTATCAAAAGAACCCACTTTTATAGATACAGCGCTACTGGTTAGTCGTTAGTTTAAAAGGCTAGCCGCTAGATAATCGTTCCATCAGGAATGACGGCGTTCTTTAGCACCACCACGATGCCGCTACGAATGTAGTAGCCATCGGCTTCGCGCTCCACTTCGTCTATATTATCTTTATTGATAATCTGCACGTTGCGGCCAATGCGAGCGTTTTTATCGATGATGGCCCGGCGGATGACAGACCCCTCACCAATACCGATAGGAATATGGTTGGGGTTGTCTGGCGAAACGGGGAACTCACCCTGTTCGTCCATTTTCTCGTAATAGTCAGAGCCAATGAGCAGGGCGCTATCAATTTCGCAGTTGGCGTGAATCCGCTGACGCAGACCGATTACAGAATTGTGAATGCGGCATTTTTTTAGAATGCAGCCCTCACTAATAATTGATTCGGTGACGTGGCAGTCTTCGATTTTACTGGGGGGAAGGTAGCGCGATCGCGTGTAAATCGGCGCATCTTCGCTGTAAAAGCTAAAGGCAGGGTTGGGCTGATCGGTCAGCGCTAGGTTGGCATTGTAGAACGCTTCAATCGTTCCGATATCTTCCCAGTAGCCGTTAAATAGGTAGGCCTGAACGTTGTAATCCTTAGCCGCACCAGGAATGATTTCTTTACCAAAATCAGTCTGTTCAGGGTTGTTCTTTAGGAGGTCCATCAGCACCTGCTTTTTAAAGACATAGATACCCATAGAGGCAATAAACGGCTTGTCTGCCGCTTCTTCTGCCGACAGCCCCATGGCCGTTGTATCAACCTTCATCGCTTCTAGTTCATCGCCTTTGGGCTTCTCTGCAAACTCGACGATGCGGTTGTTGTCATCAACCTTCATGAGACCAAAACTAGAGGCTGTTTTGTAGCCAATGGGCACGACAGACAGGGTGACATCGGCGCCACTCTCACGGTGCTTTCTGACATAGTCGCTGTAGTCCATCCGATAGAGATGATCGCCAGAGAGGATGATAAATTCATCGATGTCCGCCTCTTCAAACATCCACATGTACTTACGTACAGCGTCCGCAGTGCCTTCAAACCAGCTGGGACTATCGGGGGTTTGCTGAGCCGCAAGGACTTCTACAAACCCATCACTAAAGGTAGAAAAGTTATACGCCTTTGAGATGTGACGGTTCAACGAAGCTGAGTTGAACTGCGTGAGGACGTAAATTTTTAAAATGTCGGAATTTAAGCAGTTACTGACTGGAATATCGATTAAACGATACATACCTGCTAATGAAACCGCAGGTTTAGCACGTACTTTAGTCAGTGGATAAAGGCGGGTACCGGCACCGCCGCCCAAAATAATTGAAAGAACTCTTTTCACAACGTCAATCCTGTCTCCCAGAAAATTGCCAACCTCACTTCACATTTAAGTGTGAGTGGGCAAGGGTCAGTTGGCAAGGGGCAATCAGTATATCTCTCTATTTCTGTTCACAGAAAACCCGATGGTTAGTCGTCTGGAATACCCTTTAAAGGAAATTTAATTGACACTGAAACTGATGGTGGGATCACATAATCAGCCAATCAATAGACAGCAAGGAAGATAGCAGGGATCAGTTTTGAACCAGTGCGCCCTGGTCGAGTAAATGCTTGGCGATCCCACTGACAATGTGCCGAATGGCTTCAGGATCTCCGCCGTAGTCAACCGCCACTGTCAGAGCGTAGCGCTTCGACCCCACTTTCATCGCCAGGGTAGTGCCCAAGACGCGATCGTTCTGCCCTGTTTTTTCACCTAGCCAGTGAATAGCTGGCCCTAGATCTTGCAAAGCCTGATGACCCAGCTCTTTATCTTGCTGGCTGTGCAGGGCTTTTAGCAGCGCTTCATCACCGGGATTTTCTAGCCCGTAAACCTGAGCGATCATGGCTGTGAGATCGTCAGTCGTGGACTGATTGCTCTGCGTGCCAGGGTTGGGCGGCAGGATGCGATCGCCCGCCAATTTATGATCGACCAGCGTATTTTTGTAGCCTCGGTCGGCCAGGGTTTTAGCAATACTTTCGCGGCCCGTGTAGTCAATGAGCTGATTGGTTGCAATGTTATTGCTTTCATTGATCATGCGGGTCACTACCTGAGCGAGGGTATATTCCTCGTCAATGTCAATGCTGGCACCCTCGGCATTTTCGGTGAAGTTTTGGGGATCGATGTATATTTTTTGACTGAGCGGCGTGCCTTCTTGGATGGTTTTGTCCATCAGGGCGATCGCAATCGGTAGCTTAATCAAACTCGCTGGGCTGGCCAACAGCTGATCGCCCTGGTGATGGCGACAGGCCTTGCTGCTAGCAGGCTCATCTATCTGCTCGCCTATCTGGCAGAGGGTAACGTGAGCGCTTTCTAGCGATACACCAGTATCGGCAATGATCGAACGTAAGAAGGCGTTGTCAGCTTCGTTCAACTTGCCTTGCGCAGTCGCTAGCAGTCCCTGGTACTGCTCACGCTTTGCCTGAGCCTGCTGATAGCTGTCGGCGGCTTTAGGAACCTGCTCTAGCTTTTTAATGGTGGCTTCCCATAGGAACCGCTCACGCCGGGTAAACGCTAGCTTGCGCTCCGGGTCTGAGGTCTTTTGAGCAGATTGATAGGCCACAACCGCCTGGTTCGCCAGCTCCATGGCCCGAGCATAGCGAGCGTTAGTGGAGCTGCTATCGGAAGCAGCAGAGGGCATCTGAGCGTCTGCTTGATTTCTCGACCGAGCGCTTGATTGAGACCTTGTTTGTGATCTTGATTGGGACTGTGACTGGGCAGATGACGCTGAGCGTGAAGTGAGAGAGGGGGAGAAATGAGGTTGAGTAGACGCTGGCGACACCAAATGAGTCGCTGCTTGCTGAAGTGCCTGGGGTGAACCGTTAGCGAAACTGAAAAGTACTCCCGTTGTGGCTGCGATCGCAGTGGTATACCAAAAGCCAGAAGACATTGAGAAACGATTACCAGGAGAAACGGTAGAAGCGAGAAGACAGAATCTAGGACTACAGTATCCTGGCCGAGGATACCCTAACGAGGGACTTAGTTAAGGTTTCTATGAATTTTTCTTGATTCCGGGATCTTTCTTCCGGTATCTTCCCTCAAGCCCTCAAGGCCCTTAATGCTGATCGACTGTGTTGATTGACTGTCAGTTATACACCAATTGCCCTCTAAGCACTGTTCATTTCGCGCTACCCTAACTACTTGGAAGTCCCGATCAGTCCCGATCGAAGAAGTCTCGATTGGGGAGTCCCGATTGCAGATTGCCAAAGCGCAAGTAACAATCGGCCTGAGAATCTACCCCAAAACGCCAACCCCAAAACGCTAACCCAAAACGTCAGAGGAACCCCTATGTCAGCCATCCGCGAGTTGCATCAACAGCTCACGAGCAAAGAACGTAGCGCCGTTGAAATCGCGCAGGCGCAGCTCGATCAAGCTCAGGCGGTAGAACCTAAGCTGAATAGTTTTGTTTCTCTGACAGCAGAAAAAGCGCTGGCCCAGGCCAAAGCCGTCGATGAAAAAATTGCCGCTGGTGAAGATATTGGCCTGCTAGCAGGCATTCCCATCGCGCTCAAAGACAACCTGTGTACCAAAGGCATTCGTACTACGTGCAGCTCCAAGATCTTGGAGAACTTCGTCCCCCCGTACGAATCGACTGTCACCGAGCGGCTGGAGGCCGCAGGCGCAGTTTTCGTCGGCAAAACCAACCTCGATGAGTTCGCCATGGGCGGCTCTACCGAAAACTCGGCCTTTAAAACCACATCTAACCCTTGGGATATCGCTCGCGTTCCAGGTGGCTCTTCTGGGGGATCGGCCGCTGCCGTTGCAGGTGGACAAGCGCCCATTTCGCTAGGGTCTGACACCGGCGGCTCCATTCGTCAGCCCGCCTCTTTCTGCGGCATTGTCGGGATGAAGCCGACCTATGGATTAGTCTCACGCTTTGGCCTCGTTGCCTTCGCCTCGTCGCTCGATCAAATCGGGCCCTTTGGCAGAACCGTCGAAGACACGGCTATTTTGCTTAGCGCAGTGGCAGGTCACGATCCTAAAGACGCCACCAGCCTCAACGTTGAGATTCCCGACTATACAAAATCGCTAAAAACCGATTTGAAAGGGCGAACCATCGGCGTGATTAAAGAGACCTTTGGGGATGGGATTGATTCTGCGGTAGGCGCAGCGGTTAATGTTGCCATCGATCAGCTTAAAGCGTTGGGCGCGAAGGTTAAAACAATCTCCTGCCCTCGGTTCAACTACGGCGTTTCGGCCTATTACATCATTGCGCCCTGCGAAGCCTCGGCAAACCTAGCTCGCTACGATGGCGTCCGCTACGGCCTGCGTGCCAAAGAGCCCAACCTGCTCTCTATGTACAACAAAACCCGCGCAGAAGGCTTTGGGGACGAAGTAAAGCGCCGGATTATGATTGGCACCTATGCGCTGTCGGCAGGCTACTACGATGCGTTCTATCTCAAAGCGCAAAAGGTACGCACGCTGATTAAGCAAGACTTTGAAAAAGCCTTTGAAGATGTCGATATTTTGGTAAGCCCTACTGCGCCTTCGACAGCGTTCAAAGCAGGGGCAAATGATGATCCACTCAGTATGTACTTACTGGATTTGATGACGATTCCTGTCAACATGGCGGGCTTACCCGGCATGAGCGTGCCCTGTGGATTTGATACGGATGGCATGCCGATTGGCTTACAGCTCATTAGTAATGTCCTGCGCGAAGATTTGCTGTTTGAAGTGGGCCACGCGTACGAGCAAGCGACTGATTGGCACAAAACATCCCCGAAACTGTGATTTCAGGCGAGTGCTCTAATCGCTTTTCATTCTGAAGCAGCGTTGAGAAATACAATGCCTACACGATCAATATTCGCTCTTATGGGTTCGTCTTCCTTAAGGCTGTCATAGTCCACAATGTCAAAGAAATAGGGCAACGGACGCTCTTCGTTTAAGCTTCGTGACAGCCGCAGAACAGTATCGTACGTAATCCCCTTGCCTTTGATAGAGAGATCAACGTCAGACCCTCTGTAGTGGGTTCCTTTCGCACGAGAGCCAAACAAGATGACTTGCTCGATTTCTTCAATCTCAGCGACTGCTTCTCGAATATGTTTGAGGTCTCGCGCTATCAATCCATGATTCATTATTCTGATGCCTCTTTCTTGATGTCTGAATCGATCACTGGCATTTCACCATTTAGCTACGGATTAGCTAAGAAGGGTTAGCTACGGAGGTTTTCATCTGTGAAAATTCTATCTGAAAGATATACCGACGAAACCTTGAGCTGAGTTGTCTAGAGAAGGCCGCCTTTTGATAAAATCAAACGTCCGACACCCATTCACCGTTCTATTCTCCTTTGGCAACTGCCATTGGTAATAGACAGCCGCAGTTAAGGAGATAATCATTACAATGGCCAAAATGTACTACGACAGCGATGCCAACTTAGACTTGCTCAATGGCAAGACGGTTGCCATCATCGGCTATGGTTCACAGGGTCATGCCCATGCGCTAAACCTGAAAGACAGCGGCGTAAATGTGGTCGTTGGCCTGTACGAGGGCAGTCGCTCTAAGCCTAAAGCCGAAGCTGAAGGGTTAACCGTTAAGTCTGTCGCTGACGCGGCGAAAGCGGGCGATTTCATTATGATTTTGCTGCCGGACGAAATTCAGCGCAGCGTTTATAAAGAGAGCATTGAGCCCAACCTGTCAGAAGGTAATGTGCTGGCTTTTGCGCACGGCTTCAACATTAACTTTGCCCAAATCGTTCCGCCTAAAACGGTAGACGTGGTAATGGCTGCACCCAAGGGTCCTGGCCACCTGGTGCGCCGCACCTACGAGCAGGGTCAGGGCGTACCGGCGCTGTTTGCGGTTTTCCAAGATGCTTCTGGTCAGGCGCGTGATATTGCGATGGCCTACGCTAAGGGCATTGGCGGCACCCGCGCCGGTATTTTGGAAACGACCTTCCGCGAGGAGACTGAGACTGACCTCTTTGGTGAGCAGGCCGTACTCTGTGGCGGATTGAGCGAGCTGATTAAGGCGGGCTTTGAGACGCTGATTGAAGCAGGTTATCAGCCAGAGCTGGCTTACTTTGAGTGCCTGCACGAAGTGAAGCTGATTGTGGATTTGGTGGTTGAAGGTGGCCTAGCCAAGATGCGCGACAGTATTTCTAATACGGCTGAGTATGGCGACTACACGCGTGGGCCTCGGGTGATTACGGCGGATACGAAGGCGGCTATGAAGCAAATCCTTAAAGAGATTCAGACTGGGCAGTTTGCACGTGAGTTTGTGCTAGAGGCGCAGTCGGGCAACGCGGGCTTTAATGCGACGCGTCGGATTGAGGCAGAGCACCCGATTGAAGAAGTGGGTAAGGACCTGCGGGCAATGTTTAGCTGGCTGAAGAAGGTTTAAGGTCAGCTACCTGAAAAAGATTAAGGTTGACTACCTGAGTTTTATTCAGTGAGCTAATCTTTTTGCTCAAAAGCTGTGCTCAAAAACTGCGCTTAAAAACTGTGCTAAAAACAGGAGCCCGCTAGTACTCAATAGCACTAGCGGGCTTTTTGATTGTGAATAAAATTTCAAACGCTTTTCAAGCGCTTTCAGTGGTATAAAATCTTTTTTGCTGTTTGCTATATACGCAAGTATTTGTATCGTCCTTTACCATTCATGGATTCATCTTACGACTTTATATAGGTTGGCGTTCAAATCCGGAAACAGGCATTACTCTTGTATGAATAGAAAAATTTAGGACGAGAACGTTTGGTCTTGACGCTGGGTCAGTTTGCCTGGAGTTTATCTGAGGCTGCTAGTTGGTTTTCGTACCGCTAACGCTGGGTGCCTAATTTTTAGGCGTCTGTTCTATTAGCTTGACTGATTTTTCAATTTGTTCATTTCATCAGTAACTTTATGCAATCAAAAGAGATCAACCAACCGCCTGTGCATCCGACTGTTCGTGTCGAAGACGACCGTACGGGCCTAACGCCCGAAACCCTCAAGCGGGCATTTTTGGACAATTTGTTCTATGTGCAGGGGAAATCTCCAGAGATTGCTTCCTTGCAGGACTATTACATGGCGCTGGCGTATACGATACGTGATCGCATGTTGCACCACTGGCTTAGCGCAGCGAGTACCTACCGCGAAAATCATTCCCGCACAGCGGTATACCTATCGGCCGAGTTTCTCATGGGCCCTTATTTGGGCAACAACCTGATTAACCTCGGTCTGTATGACGCGGTTGATGCGGCCATGGCCGATTTGGGCCTTAGCCTGGCTGAGATTATGGCTCAAGAGCAGGAGCCTGGCCTGGGCAATGGGGGCTTGGGTCGCCTGGCAGCTTGCTATCTAGACTCGATGGCGACGCTTGAAATCCCTTCGATGGGCTATGGCATTCGCTATGAGTTCGGCATCTTTAAGCAGGCGATACAAGATGGCTGGCAGGTAGAGCAAACCGATAAGTGGCTAGCTAACGGCAACCCTTGGGAAATCGCTCGCCCGGAGTGGTCGGCAGAGGTGAAGCTGGGTGGCCATACCAAGGCATATACCGATGTGCAAGGGAATTACCGAGTTGAGTGGGTGTGCGATCGCGTTGTAAAAGGCGTCCCCTACGACACGGCTATTCTTGGCTACAAGGTAAATACGGCCAACACGCTGCGCCTGTGGAAAGCAGAGTCTCCTGACGCGTTCGACTTCGATGCGTTCAACCAGGGCGACTACTCCGGCGCAGTCAACTCTAAGATTGTTTCCGAGAATATTTCCAAGGTTCTCTACCCCAACGATGAGCACCTAGAAGGTAAGCAGCTACGCCTAGAGCAGCAGTACTTCTTTGTCTCTTGTTCTTTGCAAGACATGATGCGCATTATGCAGCGCGACGGGATTCCGCTAGAGAAATTCCCCGAGAAGTACACCTTGCAAATGAATGATACGCATCCGGCGATCGCAGTTGCCGAACTCATGCGTCTACTGGTAGACATTCACGAGTTTGAGTGGGACAAAGCCTGGGATATTACTCAAAAGTCGCTGGCCTACACCAACCACACGCTCTTGCCAGAAGCGCTAGAGCGTTGGCCAATTGGTCTATTTGGCGACCTGCTACCGCGCCACCTGGAGATTATCTTTGAAATCAACCGCCTGTTCTTAGACGACGTTCGCCTTAAGTTTGGTCAAGACAATGAGCGCCTAGAGCGGATGTCTTTGATTGATGAAACGGGTGGCCGCTATGTGCGCATGGCTAACCTGGCCTGCGTGGGTAGCCACGCGATCAACGGGGTCGCGGCCCTACATACAGAGCTGTTGAAAGAGACTGTTCTTAATGACTTTTATCAGCTTTTCCCTGACAAGTTCATCAACGAAACCAACGGTGTCACGCCGCGTCGCTGGATGGTGCTCAGCAATCCTAAGCTCACACGCTTGATCAATCAGCGCATTGGGAATGAGTGGCCGACAGATTTGTATCAGCTGAAGAAGCTAGAAGCGTTTGCGGACGATCCTGGGTTCCGCACGGAGTGGAGACAGATTAAGCAGGCGAACAAAGAAGCGCTAGCGGTACGCATTGAAAGGGCGACGGGCATTAAGGTCAGTGCGACCTCAATGTTTGATGTGCAAATTAAGCGGATTCATGAGTACAAGCGTCAGCAGCTAAATGCGCTGCATATTATCTCGCTGTACGATCAGCTGAAGAAAAATCCAGGCATGAACATCACGCCGCGCACCTTTATCTTTGCGGGTAAGGCAGCGCCGGGCTATGTGATGGCGAAGCTGATTATTAAACTGATTACGTCTGTGGGCCGTGTGGTCAACCGTGACCCTGACGTTCGCGATCAGCTCAAAGTTGTCTTTTACCCTAACTACAACGTAACGAATGCGCAGCCGATCTATCCGGCGTCCGATCTGTCTGAGCAGATTTCGACAGCGGGCTTTGAGGCTTCGGGTACGGGCAATATGAAGTTTGCCATGAACGGAGCGCTGACAATTGGGACACTAGACGGCGCGAATGTAGAAATTCGTGAGGAAGTCGGCGATGATAATTTCTTCTTGTTTGGGCTTCAGGCACATGAAGTGAGCGAGATGAAAGAGAAGGGATATGAGCCTCGCAAGTACTACGAGGAGAATGAAGAGCTGAAGCGGGTGATTGACCTGATTGGTTCGGGCGTGTTCAGTAGCGGCGATACTAAAATGTTTAAGCCGCTAATTGATAATCTGTTGAATCAGGACCGGTTTATGGTGCTGGCGGATTATCAGGCGTATGTGGATTGTCAGAAGCAGGTAAGCGAGGCTTACAAGGATCAAGACAACTGGGTGCGCATGTCTATCTTGAATGCGGCGCGGATGGGTAAGTTCTCTTCTGACCGCTCTATTCAAGAGTATTGCGATCAGATTTGGAACATTAAGCCTGTGCCGATTGAGCTGCAGGAGTATGCAAAGACGCTGACGATGATGACCGAAAACAGTTCACGTCTGACTTAAGACCCATACGCACTTCTAGGTGCATTAGTCGCTATTGACGGTGCATATAGACTGTTGTGATAACGAAAAGTCCCTTCGATGCTATCTGCATCGAAGGGACTTTTGCTTTAATGCTGAGCGCTAGTCACAGCGGTGTTGCGTATTGTGTTGCCAACGTTGGCAAGATAATATGCAGAGCGCTGTATGGACATTGCCTTATTGTGACAACCAAGTATGCAGAGTAGGTGAATGTGTCTGTGTAGCTGTTTCTGTAGGATAGGTGGAACTTCTATGGAACAGGATTCTGTTGGAGCCGCCGGCATGAACCTACGGCAACAATAAGAAACACTTTATGAACAACAAGCCACTTTTGCAGCGTGAAGTTAGATATTTTGACGCGGATGAATTCTACGATGGCATCACCGACTATACCTACGACAGTCAGGGAAATGTCACCGCGCAGATTCAACGACAGTCTGTAGGGGGGCGATCGCTCTCTTCAGTTCGCTACACCTATCACAGCAATGGTGCGATCGGAACCAAAGCAGTAGCCAACACCCCCAGCGATGTACCCAACAGAATCGAAACCTACGCGCCCGATGGGCTGCTAATTCGCACGGCTTATGACTATGGTGGAAGCGGAACGCCTAACCTCATTGAAGAAAACAGCTATGACGAGCAGGGAAATCTGATTTCTGTTACTGATTTAAAGAATATTGACCGGGTCGATAGCGTTACCAACTACGTCAATACATATGACGAAAACAATAATCTCGTTAACGTATCTATTGAATATGACAGATATACGCACGATATCAGATATCGCAACACGGTAAGAACCTACGACACAAGGGGCAACCTCACCAGCGAATCCTCTTACCAGGGATACAATAGTCAGTACAACAAAGATTTTATCGTCTCGTATGAGTATGACGACAACAGCAATCTTATTAGGCGAACGTACGATAGAGGCATCAATGGAAAAATTAACTCGGAACGGCGGTATACCTACGATGCCAACGGCAACATAACTCAAGAGATTTATGATGCCTATGGTAACGGTCGTAATTTAGACGTTACTAACTACGCCTATACCTACGACAACAAAGGTAATATTCTCTCTAAGTCAATCAGTGGTAAAAGCGGTCCGCCTTACGAAGTTACCTCTTACACCTACAACAATCGAGGGGGTGTCTTAAGTGAAGTGGTTGCTAAAGGTGACTATAGCACTACAACAACTTACACCTACGATAGGCAAGGCAACCAAACTAGCCAAGCTGTTGATAATGAGTCAGACGGTACGATCGATAGAAGCAGGGTGTATGAGTATGGATTGCCCGGTGAGCCGCTAGCTGCGCTGCCGATTAGCGGCACGATTGGACATGATTATTTGGTGGGGACCGCAGGCGATGATCTCATTGGTGGAAAGAACAACAGCGATACGCTGATCGGACTGGCTGGCGATGACGTATTAAAGGGCGGCACGCATCACGATACGCTCGACGGCGGCCCAGGTAACGATACGCTTGATGGCTCTTTTGGGCGCGATATTTTGCTGGGCGGCAGTGGTGATGATGTGCTGCTGGGCGGGGATGAAACGGACGAGCTGTACGGTGGCAGTGGCGATGATATGCTCGATGGCGGTGGCAGTAGAGACACGCTTGATGGCGGCAGCGGTAATGATGAACTCGATGGGGGCAATGGTAACGATGCGCTAGAGGGTGGCAAGGGTAATGACAGCCTACTGGGTGGCAAGGGGAGTGATACGCTTTCGGGCGGGAAAGGGAACGCCACGTTAGATGGCGGTGAGGGAGATGATGTGCTCTCGGGCGGTGTGGGGAATGACAGCCTAGCCGGTGGAGGGGGGCGCGATACGCTTTCGGGCGGTGTGGGTAACGATAGCCTGATGGGTGATGGCGGCAACGATGTGCTCTTGGGTGAGGCGGGTAACGATGTGTTGTTTGGGGGTGTTCGGAATGACGTGCTGGATGGGGGAAATGGCCGCGATGTGCTAGATGGGGGTGACGATGATGATGTGCTTGCGGGTGGAGCCGGGCGCAATACGCTGACAGGCGGTAGCGGGCTCGATACGTTTGTGCTCGATGGCGTGGGTCATCAAGTTATTACTGATTTTTCAGTGGAAGATGACCGCCTTCTGTTGGGTTCGGGGATTGAGTTTGGTGAGCTTTCTTTTAAGGGCGATCGCATCTTTTTAACCGGGTCGAATCGTGCGATCGCTAAGCTGGCAGGGTTTGATACGACTACGTTGACAGAGGCACAGTTTATCGCTGAAATCGTGTGATGCAGATACGGTAGCCGCTGCATGCATAGCTGCTGGAAGCAAGCAGCGTATAGCCATTTGGATTATTAAAGCCGTCTGCTAAGAACTCATAAGGAGTATCTGGCGGGCGGCTTTTAATATCATTTTTTGATGTATGTGGGCGGTATCGCTGCATTCTTTAGCTTTACGGTTTATGCTGCAAACATATACTCAATTCTACTACTGCATATAAGTCGAGAGACGCTGATCACATGAGTCAACAACCTACAGATACTGATATTCAGATCGAACGAAATGCTGTGGGTAGTGCGATTATTTCGGGTAACAGCAATACTGTTGTTGTTAATTCAGCAGAATCTGAAACAGCAAGGCGCGCGTCAGCACAGATCGTGCCTCGACAAATGCAGCCTTTGCCGGACCATTTTGTGGAACGGCCAAAACAACAGAATGCGGTAAAGAATGAGTTACTAAACAAAACAGCCAAGAAAGGAACACTTGTCGTCAGTGCCATTTATGGTCTCGGCGGTATTGGAAAATCTGTTTTAGCGGCCAAGCTTGCCCATGATGACGAAGTGCAATCGCGTTTTTCTGACGGCACTCTTTGGGCAACGCTAGGACAGAACCCGGACATTTTACCGCTGCTGAGCGATTGGATTCAGGAGTTGGGTGACTACGACTTTAAGCCAACGGCGGTAGAGTCGGCGTCAAACCATTTGCGGACATTGCTGTATGACAAGTGTGTGCTGCTGGTCGTTGATGATGTGTGGAATCCGGTGCACTTGGAGCCTTTTCGGGTTGGGAGTGAGAAAAGCTGTGTACTGGTAACGACGCGGCAGGCGCGAATTCCAGATGCTCGGCGGTATGACCTGGATGTAATGGAACCGGAGCAGGCACTGGGGTTAATGACACAGAAGTTGGGCGTACTCAGTGAGACGTCAAAAGAAAGGGCGCTGGCTTTTGCGAAGCGAGTGGGGTATTTACCGCTGGCGTTGGAGTTAGCAGCGTCTCAGGTTGAGGAAGGGGTAAGCTGGCAGGAGCTGTTGGAAGATTTACAGGATGAGGTTGTCCGGCTAGAAAGATTAGATATCTACGGACAAGAGGAGATTCCAGACGATGCGAAGCGGAAGAAATATAGTCTGCTGGCTTGTTTTAACCTAAGTCTGAAGCAGCTATCGGCGGAGCAGTTGCGGCAGTTTGCCTGGCTGGGAATTGTACCGGAGGATGTGAGCCTGACGCAGCAGATGACAGAGACGCTGTGGCAGGTGACGGGTCGGCAGGCGGGAAGCATTTTGCGTACGTTTCGGGCGAAGGCGCTGGTGTTGCAGGGGGCGAAGCAGGCGGATGAGCGGGCGAGCTATCGGATGCATGACCTGATGCATGATTTGGCACAGCGGCTGCTGGTGAGTCCGGTGGAGCTGGAGCGGGCGGGTGAGCTACCCGGGCTAGGGCTAAGTAAGGCGGCAGCGCATGGGGAGTTGCTAGGTCGGTATCGGGCAAAGACTCAGAATGGTCAGTGGCACACGCTAAAGGACGATGGCTACATCTATGCGCATTTGACCTGGCATATGGAGCAGGCAGCGCAGATAGAAGAGATTCACGCTTTGCTGCGAGCGAGTAATAAGGCAGGGCGAAATGGATGGTATGAGGCTTGTGATGCGATTGGAAAGCCTGCTGGATTTGCGAGTGATATGGGACGGGCGTGGCAGCTAGCGGCAGAGGGATACGAGCAGGCGAAAGGAAAGACGGTGGCGCTGCTGTGGCGCTACGCGCTGATGCGGGGCTCGCTGAATAGTTTGGCGAGTAGTGTTACTGCGCAGATGGTCGGTGGGCTGGTGGAACACGGGTATTGGCAGGCGGCACAGGGACTGGCCTATGCACAGCAGGCACAAAATCCCTGGCAACGGGCGGCTTGCATTTCGGCAATTGTGCCCCATATGCCACAGGCACTGCTGCCAGAAGTGACTAAGACAATTGGACAAATAAAGGATGCGGCCTATCGCTCTTATGTGCTGAGCAAACTCGCCGAGCGCTTTCCTAAGCTGTGGCCGGATGTACTGGATACCATTCAGCAGATCCAAGATCGGTTTGGGTCGCACCGAGAGCGAGAGCAAGGCTTTTCTTATCGGGGCTTGGCTATTTGTAGAATTATTGAGCAGCTGCCAGCGCAGTATCTTTCCAGAGCGCTTGAGATCACTCGCCAGATTCAGGATGTAAGCGATCGAACGATATCTTTGATTGAAATCGCTAAAGAGCAGCCAGAACTTTGGCTAGAAGCGCTCAGTCTCACGAGAGAAATTAAAGATGAATCTGCTCGGGCTAGGGCGCTGCGTG